>NZ_JBFTQB010000422.1:0-5319 GCF_056398785.1 Paenibacillus sp. 01T422
GCCCTGTAGCAACCTCGATGTAGGTAATGCCCCTCTTGAATAGCTCCATCCGAACTCCCCAGCCAATCCCACCGAGCATAGCCATTCGATTGGCCTGAGCATATGCAAAATCTTCGATGCAGACAACATCTTCTGGGCCTACCAAGTGAACAATACGATCGATGAGTTTGACCATTCGTTCCGGGTCTTTTCCTGTAACTTCAACTTCCTGAGCGTCCCAGACATCACCGTACTCATCTAGTGCGACGAACCCTGTCTTGGTGGAAGTATCAATGCCTACATACCGTGCCATTGTTCAGCCAGCCTTCCTGCAGCTGAGACCATTGCGAACTTTCTTGAGAATAGCGATGTACTTCTCATCCATCACATAAACCTCTCCGATTATGTTCTTCCCTTGAAGGACCAAATACCGGTACTTATTCTCGAACAGCGGATCCCGCATGTTTTATCGCTCCTCTCGCATTTATGCCCAGCGTCGTTTGTTATTGCCTGATACTGGCTGCACTTTTGGTTTATCAAGCACACTTTGATGTGATCTATCCAGGTTAACGAATTTATTAAAATTCTTTTGGAAAGCTAGCTCTACCGTTCCAACCGGACCATTACGCTGTTTAGCTATAATGATTTCGATAATGTTTTTCTTTTCGGATTCCTTGTCGTAGTAATCATCCCGGTACAAGAAAGCCACGATATCTGCATCCTGCTCGATGGAGCCTGACTCCCGGAGGTCTGACATCATCGGACGCTTATCCTGCCGCTGCTCAACACCTCGGCTGAGCTGTGAAAGAGCGATGATTGGAACATCCAACTCCCGAGCTATTTGCTTGAGCGTACGCGAAATCTTGGAGATTTCCTGCTGCCGATTCTCGCTACGACCGGAACCGCTGATCAGCTGAAGGTAATCTATGAGTATGAGTCCAAGCGAGCCCGAGTCTTTCTTAAGCTGCTTGCAACGGGTTCGAATCTCGTTAACCGTGATTGAAGGGCTGTCGTCGATGTAGACATTAGACCTCGACAGCTCGCCGATCGCCATGGTCAGTTTCTCCCAGTCGTCGCCCTCCATCATTCCGCTACGCATTCGACTGGCATCGATCCGACCTTCTGAAGAGAGCATTCGCTGAACCAATTGTGTAGCGCCCATCTCAAGGCTGAAGACTGCAATTGTTTCACCGCTTGTCGTGCCAGCGCTCTGCGCAACGTTTAAGGCTAAAGCCGTCTTCCCTACTGACGGACGAGCTCCAATGATGATCAAATCCTGCCGTTGGAATCCTGAGGTCTGTTTATCCAGGTCAATAAACCCAGATGAAATGCCCGTGATGCCCCCGGGATTCGGGTTCGCATTGTTCTTTTCAATCTGCTCGAATACCTGCATACTGACTTGATCAATCCGTTTGAATCCGCCTTTCTTGTTAGCAGATCTTTCCGCAACTTCTTCAGCCACAGCCTGCGCCTGAGCCGCCATTTCCTCGGCCGTCAGATCATTATTTTGGAAGATCTTCTGCATCCCCGCTCGAGTCTTTCGCTCAAGTGCGGAATCAAGTACGATCTTGGCATAATAATCCACGTTGGCCACCGTAGGAACTGCACTTGTCAGTTCCGATAGGTACCCAACACCGCCGACATGTTCGAGTTGCTGACGCCGCTGCAAGTGCTTGGTGACGGTTAGTAGATCAACAGGTGTATCCGTCTCTGCAGCATCGTGGAGCTCAATCATGGACTCGTATATGATTCGGTGCTTGGGCTCAATGAAGTCCTCTGGCAATAGCCGCTCAGAAACGACCGACATCGTTTCATTCTCGGTGAAAATGGCTCCAAGAACAGCCTGCTCAGCGCTCAAGTCATCGTTCATTTCGTGCTGCATATGCTCGGATCGCCTCCAACCTTTGCTCGTAGGGCAAACTCATCATGGCCCTGATGTGATCAGGAGGACCGACGGAGTTCTTTAACCATTCATCGCGTTTTTCTAAGAACTCTTGAGCTGAACGCTTCATGGACTCGTGATACAGCTCCTCTTCGGTCTTCAAGGGCTGCTTGAGCTTGCCGATACTTGGCGGCCACTGCTCAGCGCTATCCGAATGCCGGCGCAAGTTCTCTGCTGCCAATTCGAAAGGTGTGCTTTCCAGATCCTCCAGCCATTCATCCACCATGGTCTGCAGTGACTGCAAGTCATTCGGGATTTGGAACCCGGGGTACTTCCCCTTAATTTTCTTGAGCAACTGCGTGACTTCCGCTCTGTTCACGCTCAAGTTCCTCCCTTGCGATTTGATCCAGCATGGTAAAAGCTTGTTCTTGCTTGGTTTTATGAGCCTTACCCGGGGCGACTTCACCTGACGACACAGGGATAGTTTGGGCATTCTCATTTCTCCAGGCATCCCAGATCCCGTTTTCGTAGTACAGAAAACTGGTTGGWAGCTTGAAGCTATTCCCTTCACGTTTGCGCTTGTCCTCAAGGAGGAGCTCCATAGTTCGGATGGTAAAAGGGTTAGGCATACCTCCGGCGACCATCTTACCCATGGCTTCGCGCTCTTTCGGTTTAACGTGAATGTCAAACTTGTGGTTAAGCTGGCAATAAGCATCCAGCAATTGCATTAACGGGTTTTTCTTTTCAGGTTCATATTCTGGATAAGTAATAGTAGTAGTAATAGTATTAAGATCTTTAAAGTCTTTTAGATCTATCATTTTTGATAGATCACTCTCATCTGATCTATCATTTTTGATGTATCTCTCGCCATGATCTATCATTTTTGATGTATCACTTTCACTGTGATCTATCATTATTGATGTATCACTTTTGAGTGATCTATCATTTTTGACGTATCTCTTTTGATCCATTTCTTTCTTGTTTTTGGCAACTTTTATGATCTCGCCGCGGGCTGTTCTGACTGAATTTATGTATCCTCGACTCTTCAAATTAGCCATATTTCTTTGAACCGTGACCTGGCTGGAACCAATTTCTTGTGCTATCCTCTCATGCTTCACCGGGGCGCCGCCGTGTACAAGCCCCCAGCGAGCTCCCAACCCATCTGTTTCTTCGTCAGTTATGGCATCAATACACCAGAGGAATTCCCAGATTGCCGGGCCAATACGATCACGATGTTCAAAAAGCCCGCTGGAGACAGGAATTATGTGATTGTCAGGCATTCATGTGTCATCCCCTCCCGCGGGCTCCTCTGTTAATTACTGCTGTGTCATTAAGTTATGCCTTGTGTTCATGCAGGTTAGTTGACTTATTAACCAGACCAAAGGCAGCTTCATAAAGAGTCTCAATACATGTAACACAAAGACTAAGCTCTACTTTTCTCCAATGAAAATAAGTACTGCTTTCCTGGACCCTCTCACAGCACAGACAACTTTGGTAAGCAATTTCATCACATAAAAATGCGTCGACTTTAAATGGAGTTGGCATTCTCCTTCTCAACCCCTATGCAGGAATAACTTTCAAGTCCTTGTTATCTCGATGAAAAATATGTAATTCATTGGATAGGTTCTTCATAACAAGCCAGTCCTTTGGATCTAATTTGGCTGCAATTATAGCTACTTGCTGCTGCCTTGTTGGCTTTTTTCCATTCTTCAAAGTGTTTGCCTCCGATCGTCTCTCAAATAAATATCTGGGTACTTTGCCCGCACAACGGTAAACCCAGGATAGGCAATTGCAAAATACGTAATTACCTCTTTTTTAAATGCATCAGGGTCCTCATCAAGTAAATCCCAAATTCGTTTACAAACACCCGACCTCATGAGTGGTGGCCCACCCTCAAGTTCATTCATGCTACTTTGACATCTATGCCGGCATCCGTATTCTCAAAGAAAATCTGTTGTTCAAACACAGCCTGCGCTTCTTCGATATGCGTAATGACGAGGACCTTCTTGAATCGATCTGCTACAGCTTTAATGGATTCAAGAACCAGCCCACGGTGCTCAGCATCTTGAGAACCTAATCCCTCATCAATCGTTAGCCACTCCACTTTGCTACCGGCACGCTGCGCTAACAGCTCAGCTAGAGCAAATCGGATCGCATAGTCGATACGAAGCTGCTCACCACCTGAGAACGTTTCGTAAGGCCGCTCAGACGTCCAATCGCCAATCATGATATCTAATGTCTCTTGAACTCCATCCCGGCTTTTCAACTCACGCTGTGTTTCAAAACGAATGTAATGCTTTCCTTTTGACATTTTGCCAAGAATCTCATTTGCGATATGCTCGAGCTGGGGAACAGCATTTTCAATGATTAGTGCAGGAATTCCATCGCGGCCAAAAGCACGAATCAAAGTTTGATATCGGCTCCACTTTTTAGCCTTTGGTTCTAACTCATCTACCAGCTGCAGGCGAGCCTGTTCATCCTTCTCCAGCGCAGCCAGCTCAGTTTTCAAACCGCCTATCTGTTCGGCGAGAATGTGCTGTCGATCCCGAAGCTGCTGCAGCTCACGTTGGATGATAGACAGCTCTGTTACTGCTGAATCCAGACTCTGTGTTTCCAACAGAAGCAGAGATCGTTCCTCCTCAATTGCAGCTTTGCTTTCCGCTTTTCTTTCTAATTCCAAATCAATGGCTGCTATGCGAGCAGCAGAGCTTTGTTTAGCTTCACGCGCTGCTCCTATTTGGTCTTTTAAATTCGCCCAAGGTTGGAGAGTTTCCATGCTTCTACGAAGTGCTGGCAGTGGTGCTAAAGCTTCACGTAAAGTGTCTAACTCTTTTTGAGAATTTATTTGTTTCAGCGTTAGCTCTTCTATTTGGCTATTCAACCGAGTACTTTGCTCCTGCAGGCTTACAAGAAGCTCTTCTTTCGCTTGCATCTGGCCCGCCTCTTCTGCCATTGGTCTGAGTTCTTCAATGCGTATTTTTAATGCCCGGTGAGCAGCAAAATCATAGCCAATCTCTTGCTGTTTCTCCGTCAGGCCGGTTATTTGTTTATTTAATGTAGTTAATTTTGATAAGTCGATGTTGTTCAATTCTTCATGCTTTCTAATCAGCACTTGCTTTGCATCTTGAGCATCCGATAGAAACAAGCAGGCCGCCTTCGTGTCATCAATACAATTCGAATCGGTGAGCATTGCAGTCTTGGACTCAAGCATGCCAATTTCTGATTCGAGTAAGCTCCTTTTCGTGTTGATCCTTGTCTGCTCCGCACTGTAATCAGCTCGAACATCCAAGATTTCCTTTTCAATCGAATCCCACTCTTCAGCGAGCTTCTCCATTCGCTTCTGTTGTAATGCAGCAGCCGTATACTCTGCTGATTTCGCCAAAAACAACGCACGGCTCTGAAGCAACTGCTGCAGGTTTCTGATCCTGTGATCAAGTGGTGCAATCTCATTCCTAATA
>NZ_JBFTQB010000423.1:0-5314 GCF_056398785.1 Paenibacillus sp. 01T422
CATTACCGACGTACCTAAGCAGCACTCCCCACCCGTACGCATAGGCGTCTTTTCCAATACCTTCTAATGTGATATTCATTTCCGAATAATTCGATTTCCCTTTTACTTCAAGAAATCCACTGCTGTTTAGTTGGCCACTCATGTCAGCCGCTGTAACTTTTCCAATAAATCGGATGGCAAGTGGTGTTTTATCATAACCTTTTTGTCTGAGTGCCAGAATTGGACCTAGCCCAACACCTGTTTGTAGATCACCAGCGCTATTGATTTTCACACCAAGCGTCACTGTTTTGGCAGTCGCAGATGTTACATACAGAACTTGAGCACCATTCTTGAGTGTGCCGTCCTCATTATAAGCACCTGAACCTGTACCAAACGGTGAGTTACCTGCAAAAGCAAATCCAGATCTGTCATGTGGCGCTACGGATAGTGCATTTGAAACAATGCTTTCTTTGGAACCATCTGATAATACGACTTCAACTTTCATGATATAACTTCCAGCTGCAAGCCCTACAGCATCAGCTCTCCAATAGGAAGCATACTTGCGGATTAACTGAGTATCAATTTGTTTATATTGAGAATCTGCTGCAGCTGCAGGCTTAACATATACATTATAACCTTGAGCATTACTTACAGGTGACCATTCAACGTAGGCCGTCTCATTCCATCCTCCGCTGCCTGTGATCGAAATACTGGATGCTTGCACCACCTTAGTGGCTAATCCACTTGCGATAAGAGAGATTACAAGAGCAAACAATAAAATGTAATTCGATACCTTTGCAACACTTTTTCTCAAATTAATTCCTCCCGCGTTTAATTGTCATAAACAACTGAAATCGCTTACAAATTTACTGTATCCCCCCTCGCATCATTCAAACTGTTTGAAGCATTTTGAACATCCACAGCTTATCAGTTTTGAATGTGGTTCCGAAACAATCATTTGATCATATCACCCGCTTTTCTGAGCTAATGATTATTGGTTGTGATAAATGATACTTCCCAAGGAGACATCAAAGAGACCCACAGCAGGCAGTGGGCCTTACTCATTGATATTATCGCCTATCCCCGAGGCTTGGAATGATGCTCTATAAGGTCCTCATAATGTGTAAGTTTAAAATTCATGACAGACAGTGCTTCTTGCATCTCATTGATTTGGGACTCAATTTGGCGTTAGGCATTAATCCAATTTTCTCATAATAACGTATCGTATCATAACTAAGTCCGTTGCCAATTGGGATTCGTAGCCGCGTTCATCGCGTACTAAAGGAGGAGCCATGATGCCTGCGTTATTGATCAGGATATCCAGCGGTCGCCCAGAGTCCAGAAACTGCTGGGCAAATGCGTCTATCGAAGCAGGATCAATCAAATCCAGCTCCGCCAGCTCAACACGAGGGATGCCTGCAACGGATGCGCGAGCTTTCTCTGGTGAACGTGCCGGTACAATGACTGTCGCACCAGCTTCAACAAGAGCGCGGGTTGTTTCAAGTCCGACGCCTGAATAGCCGCCAGTCTTATCAGTTTTCATTGTTCCCAATTCCTAATTAAAAAACGGAGCCCGCTAACATGCGCGGCTCCGTTTTTAATTAGAAAGTCTAATCCTTTCGTGTGTTCAAGCGCTGTACCCCTGCGTTACATTCGTCGAATGCGGAGCTTCGGCGAACTGGCTGCCCGGATGGGGAAGCTCGTAGTGATCGCGAAGGGTCGTTCCCGTGTACTCCGTTCGGAACAAACCTCTGCGCTGCAGCTCGGGAACGACGAGATCCAGGAAATCCTCCAGCCCTCCGGCCATCAGCTGCGGCATAATATTGAAGCCGTCGGCAGCTCCGTTCTTGAACCAATACTCCATCACATCGGCAATCTGCTGAGGTGTACCTGTTATCGTGCGATGCCCACGTCCTCCAGCCAGACGCTCCAGGAGCTGACGCAGCGTCAGATTCTCTCGGTGTGCCATCTCGACGATCAAGTGCGTGCGGCTCTGATGGCCTCTCACTTCTTGAACGGGCAGCTGCGGCATCGGGCCATCCAGCGGATAACCTGTCAAATCAAAGCCGATTCGATTGGACAGCATCAACAAGCTGTGGCCCGGGTTGGATAGCTCCACGAGCTTCGCTTCCTTCTCTTTGGCTTCTTCCTCGGTGCGCCCAATAATGGGGCAAATTCCTGGCAAGATGACGATGTGCTCCGGCAATCGCTTCAATTGAACCGCCCGCTGCTTCATATCTCTATAGAAGGATTCCGCTTCTTCAAAAGTTTGCTGAGCCGTGAAAATCGCTTCCGCGTACTCCGCAGCGAACTGCCTGCCATTCTGCGATGAGCCGGCCTGAACGAGCAGCGGTCGCCCCTGCGGTCCTCGCGATATGTTGAGCGGCCCCTTCACGGAAAAGTGGTCCCCTTTGTGATTGAGCTCATGAACCTTGGAGCTATCAGCAAAAATGCCAGCTTCCTTGTCCCTGACAAGGGCATCGTCTTCCCAGCTATCCCATAGCTTCGTGGCTACGTCCAAAAACTCCCGCGCTCGATCATAACGCACAGCGTGTTCCGGGATTTGCTCATAATTGAAATTTTGCGCTTCCGCATCCGTCCCGGACGTAATGATGTTCCAACCGGCGCGTCCGCGGCTAAGATGATCAAGAGAAGCAAATCGCCGAGCCAGATTGAACGGCTCGTTGAAGCTCGTGGACACGGTCGCGATCAGACCGATTCGCTGCGTAACGACGGCAAGTGCCGATAGGAGCGTTAAAGGTTCGTACCCGCCGGTCGCCCCGTACTTGACCGCGTTCGGGCTGGTCGCTACCCGATCCGCAAAAAACAGCGAATCCAGCTTCGCGGCTTCCGCTTTTGCAGCCAGGCGCTGATACAAAGCGAAATCAAGCAGTTGATCCAGATCCGTCTGCGGATGCCGCCATGCAGCCTCATGATGTCCCATCGGGGAAACGAACAAATTCAGATGAAGTTGAGGTTGTTTTTTGCTCATAACGATACCACCTTGTTTGATAAATTAGAAAAGACTCCCGATACAAGGACTGCCGCACGTGAAACTAGTGTGGTGACCTTATAGTAGGAGCCTTTGGATGACCAATTGGCACATAACAATTATTCTCATAATTTTACAATAGTTAATCCGATTATACAAGTGGGATAAATATGTTATGTTTTGGGCAAATAAATAGGGGAATAATAAGTTAGTCTCGTTCTCATAGGAACAATCAAATCAGAAGGCTAGGTGTAAGAAGTGGAAAATAAAAAGTGGGACCTCGTATCGATTGCCTCGATACCACTTATTATGACACTTGGAAATTCAATGCTAATCCCTGTGCTGCCTTCTATCCGCAGTAAATTAGGAATTACTTCTCTTCAGGTGAGCTTATTGATTACGATTTATTCGGCAGTTGCCATCCTGCTTATCCCTGTCGCCGGTTACCTCTCCGATCGCTTCGGCAGGAAGGTAATTATTATCCCAAGCCTGATCATTAATGGTATAGGCGGCTTAATTTGTGGGTTAGGCGCTTGGTGGATCGAAAATCCTTACATGGTTATCATGCTAGGACGATTATTACAAGGCATTGGTGCAGCAGGTGCTTTTCCAATCGTACTGCCTCTTGTCGGTGATATTTTCAAAAAAGAAAGTGATGTAAGCAGCAGTCTAGGAATCGTGGAGACCGCGAATACATTCGGCAAAGTTCTTAGCCCCATACTAGGATCAGCCCTTGCACTAATCGTATGGTTTGCTCCCTTTCTTGCCATTCCTGTTCTTTGTCTCATTTCTGCTATACTGGTTGCATTTCTGGTTAAATCTCCTGATAAAAAGAATGAACATAAGGTTACTTTTGCCCGCTTTCGAACAAATATGAAACAAATTTTTCACAATAACGGTAAATGGTTATTTGCCATTTTTGCCATTGGATGTATATGTATGCTGGCTATCTTCGGTACTCTGTTTTATTTATCTGACACTCTTGAGGATGAGTACCAGGTTAAAGGGATAATTAAAGGCTGTATATTAGCTATCCCCTCGGCTGCTTTGTGTTTGGCCTCATTTATTACCGGTAAACGAATTGGTCAAAATAAAAGGCTAATGAAATGGCTCACATTTGGAGGAATTACACTCGCTGCCACTAGCTTTATAATAAGTGGTATGATGCATGCTATCTATTGGCTGATAGGTTTAATTAGTGTAGGAGGAATCGGAATTGGTGTAACGTTGCCCTGCATGGATGCCATGATTACAGAAGGGATTAACAAGAGTGAGCGCGGAACGATCACTTCTATTTATAGTTCGATGAGGTTTATCGGTGTAGCAATTGGTCCTCCGCTTGCAGCTATTCTTGTGAAAATCTCTCCTCACATTATGTTCTATACGATTACGGGTTTTTGTGTACTTGCGGCTGTTCTGGCCTTATTCACGGTAAGACCTGATAAGGATGAAGCCCCAGCTTAAATTGAGAAAAGGCAGCCGAATGGCTGCCTTCATGATTTATTGATTACATGACCAGGAAGTTAATTAAACTGCCAGCCGCTTAAGCTCAAGTTGCCATATTGATAACTGCGGTGAAGCAGCTTCGCCTGACGGTTGGAGTCACCTGTACCCATCGCGAGAAGCAGCGGAATAAAGTGTTCGCTTGTCGGCACGGATTCCTGGGCGAAAGGAGCAAGCTCGCGATATTGAAACAAAGACTCCGTGTCCCATGCTTCGAGCTTGTTTTGGAGCCAGCTATCGAACTGCGCTGCCCACTCGTCAGTACCATTAGACCGCCAATTCAATTTCCTTAAATTATGGACGGTGCCGCCGCTACCGATGATCAGAACATCCTGCTCCCTAAGCTCTGCCAACGCTTTGCCGATTTGATACTGCTGCTCATTAGGCAAATTCCGGTTCACGGATAAAGCGACAACCGGGATGTCCGCATCAGGATACAATAGCTTCAATACAGCCCATGCCCCGTGGTCGAGGCCTCGTTCCTCGTTTCGAACATTCTGAATGCCCTGCTGCTCAAACAGCTTTTGAATTTGCTCACTTAGGAAGCGGTCGCTTTGGGCCGGATAGGTCATTTGGTAAAGTTCATCCTGAAATCCGCCAAAATCATAAATGGTTTCATATGTTTCAGCAGCACTTACGCTCTGTACCGACTCTTCCCAATGAGCGGAAAAAAGTACAATCGCTTTCGGTTTTGGTGAATGATCCTTAAAGTTCTTTAGCAGTTGTGTATATTCATTATCCTCAAGTACAATCGACGGCGCGCCATGCGCGAAAAAATAGGAAGGCATCATGCCCTTTCACTCTCCTTATTTTTTATCAAATCAAGATCCTGTCTAAGCC
>NZ_JBFTQB010000424.1:0-8877 GCF_056398785.1 Paenibacillus sp. 01T422
ATCCTGAACCTAGCTGAAATTGGAGAAGCCAAGCCAGCCAGTTTACAATGGATAAAAGCTCAGGTTACCGCGGGCACGTTGGTGGGCGCTTATGATCGAAGTGGGAAGCCGTTAAACGATATCCATTCGACGGCGATTTATGCCATCACGGCCATGATCGGTTCCATTACAAAGGATCAACAGCTATATAACGAGAGTATTACGAAAATGAACGCGTTTCAAAATCATACCCAAGCAAGCCCGCTGAACGGAGGCTTTGGGAATGAGCTCGCGCAGCAAGCCTATTCGTTCGACAATGCCATGGCTTTGCTCGCTTATGTTTATTAATAAAGGAGTGAGTGCTTGTCGTGACTAATCGCTTTTTGAGAGGACTGCTTCGCGTGATGACACCAGCTGCTGCCGCGGCGGCCGGCGTATTGGTCATTACAGTGCTCGCCCTGCTTGTTTATCCTTATATCGGTATTGCGGATAATGGCGACTTTTTTCGAGTTTTGTATAGCAATGGGCTTTACATCAACGATCCGACGTATAATAGCCAATATCTTGGATTTTTCGTCAAAACGTACGGAATTTTTCAATATTTTAACGAAAATCAGGCAACTATTTTCTCGACTCAATCTTCTTTTGTAAAAGCGGCTATTGGCCTAAATCAGTTGTTCCATCCAGGCACAACCACATTTGATATTCGCTATCAAGCGGCTTTGTATCTCGGACTTTATACGGCTGCGATATATTTGCTTGTTGAAGCATTGACTTGGAAGCTTTCCAAGCTTCGCGGCTATGTGATTGCGGGAATCGTTGTTTTTGTGTTTGGCGACACCGGCTACACGGCTTATTTTAATTCCTTATACGGTGAGAGTGTGATGCTGGTCATGACGATGTTCATGGTAGCAAGCGGACTCTTGTTATACCGGAGAAGATATAACGATTACGTGATGCTTGGCTTATTCGTGGTTAGCGCCATGATTTTAACGGCAAGTAAGCAGCAAAACGCCCCAGTTGGGATTCTAACAGCCATATTCGGGGTATTTTTCATTTATATTCGGAAAAGCCGATCGTATCGCGCCATAACGGCAGGACTCCTCGCAGCTCTGATAGGTGTTGGAGTGGGCACCTATGTGCTGATCCCAAAAGAATTCGTCAATATTAACAAGTTTCATGCGATGACTCGCGGTGTATTGATGGGCTCTACAGATCCGGAAAAAACGTTAGAAAGCTTTGGCATCGATAAGCAATATGCGATTTTGAACCGCAGTGAGTACTTCGAGCCTTATAAATCGTTTGATGTGGATTCTGCACAGTTTGAAGAACAGTTCTTTAGCAAATACGGCTTTGTTTCTATTCTTCTCTATTATGTCGAACATCCTGGACAAGCGGGACAGATGCTTAATATCGCGGCGAGAGACGGCTTTAGTATCCGTCCCATGGCGATGGGGAACTATGAGCAGTCCGTTGGCAAGCCATTTGGTGCGCACACGGTATTCTTTTCTGGCTATAGCTTGCTCAAGCAGGCGCTGGCGCCGAAAACGTTTGGCTTTATTTTACTTTGGACTTTGCTCATTATAGGGCTTTATATCCCATCGTTTATTCATGCGATTCGCTCGCAACAATGGCGTAAAGCAACGAAGCTGCCTATTGTCATTTTACTGATTTCAATGGGGTTATCGGGGATTTTCGTTTCCATTATTGGGGCGGGCGATGCGGATTTAGCGAAGCATGAATTTCTATTTACATTAACCTTTGATCTTGTTTCTTTGCTTACGGTAAGGGATTTGATTGCTAAACAGTTATGGAGCACAGAATCGGAGAGTAAACAAGTTGGGACTGCGATGTAAGGCATAAGGAGGGAGCGACATGCGAAAAGTATACCTCTTCGTCACACTTCTCGTTATATTATGTACGTTAAGTGTGCCAAGACTAACTTCAGCCGCAGAAAGCGCAAAGGATCCTGTATTGCTTCTCTATGACAGCAAAGCGCTTAGGACACCGCTGGAAGGAAATGTTGAAGCTCTGCAGCGGCTCTTAGCGGGCTTCTCCACACCAGTTACACTGCTGAGCTTGGAGCAATATAAAGAGGGAAAGCTGCACAGCTTTAATAAAGTGATCCTCGTACGAAATAAATCGGATGAAATGAATCTTCCTGATGCTTTTTTACAAGACTTGAAAGCTTACTCCGGTAAGTACATGCAAATTGGAAGCGGTCTTCCTACATCGATTCAGCAAGTATTGCACATTCAAGAAGAACATACGGTGGATGATACGATCAACTTGAAGATTAGTGATCTGAACCAAACTTCCATTCCTGTTAGCAACATGGCATGGGTGACCTCGTTTGAAGGAAAATCGTATGGGACAGTGAAATCATCCAAGCATCCGTCCGAAGCACCGTACAGTATTGCAAACGGCAACTATGGGTATATCCCGTACTTGTCAAAAGGCAACCTGTCAGAATTGGCAGCTTCCTATGTGTTGAAAGATTGGCTGGAAGTTTCCACGGCCCCGCAGCATTATGTATTAATTAGCGATATTTTTCCATTTTCAAATCTGGAACTCGTGAATGCGATGGCGGATCAGCTGTATGAAGCAGGCATTCCTTTTGTAGCCAGTATACAACCAGTATTCAGTAATTGGGACTACCCGGCGATGCAGCGTTATATGGAGACGCTTAAGCATTTGCAAGCCCGCAATGGGAGCATTATTGTTCAAACGCCGATTGTTGACTCTACGGATTCTCCGGATGTGAATAAGCTTCGGAACGAATTGGGCTCTTTTCTTGATCATTTAGCAAACACAGGGATCGTACCGCTTGGCGTCAGTGCTGAGATGTATGCATTTGCTAATTAATGGTCAGGGGGTTCATCTTAATAATCGCATTCAGGATATTGATTCGGCACATGTCTATGTGCAGCAAGAAGAAAAAAGTTTAAGCGGACTTTTCTCTGTGCAAAATAAAATACTAATTGTTTTAATCGGAACAACGCTTTTCTTATTCGGTCTTTTCCTTATCATCGGACACCGAATGTACAAACGAAAATACAYGCAATCGCGGAGACAATGATGACACTTGCCGACATACTAATGCTGATTGCTGTGATATGTATCTGGTCACTCCTGCTGGTTAATATCATTCTGATTGTGGCAGGCTATCTATATTACATGCAGATTGAGAATCAACCGGTTCCTCCGATTAAAGGGGAAGCTCCTTTCGTTTCCATCATGGTGCCGGCTCATAATGAAGGCAAAGTGATTACGCAAACCGTTGAATCACTGCTCGCTTTAGATTATCCGCATGATCGCTACGAAATAATTGTGATTAATGACAATTCCTCGGACAATAGCCGAGAACTGCTTGCTAAGCTTCAAGCGAAGTATCCCGAGCGTCAATTGATTGTGTTGAACACGGATGCTGTCACGGGTGGTAAAGGCAAATCCAACGCCTTGAATCTAGGCTTCAAGCTAAGCCGTGGCGAGCTGATCGCCATCTACGATGCGGATAATACCCCGGAAAAGAAGGCGCTGCTTTATCTCGTCGCCGAAATCACGCAGGATCCAGGACTTGGCGCGGTAATCGGCAAATTTCGCACTCGAAATCGAAATGCGAATTTGTTGACGCGTTTTATCAATATTGAGACGCTTTCGTTCCAATGGATGGCTCAGGCGGGGCGTTGGAAGCTGTTTAAGCTATGTACGATCCCGGGTACAAACTTTCTAATGCGCCGCGAAATCGTTGAGCGAATCGGCGGTTGGGACGTGAAGGCAATAGCGGAGGACACGGAAATTTCATTCCGCATTTATTTGATGGGTTACAAAATTAAGTTCCAGCCTAAATCCGTTACGTGGGAGCAGGAGCCTCAGACGCTCAGAGTATGGTTCAAGCAGCGGACAAGATGGGCGAAAGGGAACATTTACGTCATTGTAAAAAATATCCCGCTGCTGTTCCATCCGGATGCGCGCCGTATACGCTTTGATATTTGCTATTTTCTATCCATTTATTTTTTATTGCTGACCTCGCTTGTCATGTCGGATTTGTTGCTGATTCTACACGCATTGGGCTATGTTAGCACCACCATTGCAAGCTTTAGCTCATTTTTATGGGTACTGGCGATTACTCTCTTTATCGTGGGCACTTTCATTACGCTCGTCACGGAGAAAGGAGAAATGCGGCTCTCTAACGTATGGATTATTGTTTTGATGTACGTGTCTTACTGCCAAATGTGGATGGTCGTGGCGGCTTACGGCATGTATACCTATCTGAAAGACGTCATTTTTAAGCGAGAAGCGAAATGGTATAAAACCGAACGCTTCTAGGGCAGTAAGGATCGGAGTTGACGACGATGTGGAATCGTAGTGGTGTGAGAGTAGCATTAAGTATTTTTCTATTTCTTGCGTTATTTCTACCTAAAGTTCAAGCAGAGAACGTGTCACCTGCCGCCGGGCAAATGCAAACGCATTTGTCCGATACGTCTTTAACCGGCGGCATTACATATACGCAGCAGTTTTTTCGTGTAGAGAACTATTGGAATGTGACCAGCGTTGACATTCATCTGGACTACCAGCTGTCACAGCTCCTGCAAAATGAACGCTCCTCCGTCACGCTCTATATGAATGGAACGCCGTTTCATTCTTTTCGACCGCAGCTGGGAGAGAAGGTGCAGCAACAGCTGGATCTGACCGTGCCAGCTTCAATGATGATCAAAGGCGTTAACACGCTCATGGTGYAGGGGCACCTTGAGACGAATGCGCCAGCCGTAGAGAATGCTTGCCTGCCTACCGATAATCGCGATAATTGGCTGCAAATCGCAAAATCCTCAAGAATCGCCGTGAAGTATACCAGTGAGCCGATTCAAGATAGCATTCAGGATTTTCAGCGGCATTTTATTGGGCAAGATTCGGTTACCAATGGTCAAATTGCGATAGCAGTTGCACCGGAAAACACGGCTCCTGAATTGGAGGCGGCGACCTATGCGTTATCTGGCTTAGCTAAAGTAAATCAAGTGACGGATAAACCGATTCCGCTTACGACCTATAGCACCGATCTGACGAAAACCAAGCAAGCGCTCATTCTTGTCAGTCTCTATGAGCATTTGCCTGCGGAAGTGAGGGCTATGATCAAAGAGAGTGATGTGGCACAAAAAGCCGTTCTTCAGCTCCTTGATCTGAATGGGGTCAAAACGCTGGTCATCACGTCGAACGATGCCACGCTCCTCATAAAGGCCGGTCGGCTGGCAGCCAACCAAACGCTGCTTACGCAAATTAATGCGCCGCAGAARGAAGTATTGGCTTCCACGGAAGTGGACACGCCAGCTGTCAATGTTAGCCGTACCTTGCCGCTGACGGATTCCGGAGATAAGCTTGTCGGTGACCGTCACCGGGAAAAAGCGTATTTTATTTCGCTGCCGGGCAATCGTTCCATTGCAGACGGCAGTAAGCTGCGCATCAACTTTCGTTATGCGCGGAATGTCGATTTTGACCGTTCGTTGGTCACGATTCTCGTGAATGATACGCCGATCGGGAGTAAACGGCTTTCCACCGAGCTCGCCGACGGCGATCATATGGAGCTTACGATTCCGAAATCCCTGAATATCTCAGGGAATTTTACAGTTAAAGCAGCATTCGACCTTGAGCTTAAAAATGATAGTTGTCTTGCAAATGAAGATCAGATGCCATGGGCCTTTGTCGAGAAGGATTCGCTGCTTCAATTGAATACAAAAGACAGAACGGAGCTGTTGTTCAACAACTATCCGTATCCGTTTCTACGTGACGGCAGCTATAACCAAGTTACGGTTGTATTGCCGACGACACGGGACGTGTACTTGTATCAATCGTTAACAAATATATTCAATCTGCTGGGCCGCTATGCGCAGACGAATACAGGCAATGTGCAATATGTAGCAGGCAACCTCCAGCCAGAGCAGCTCAAAGGCCGTCAAATTATTGCAATCGGCAGCTACGAAGACAACGCTGTGATTGCGGCGAACAATGATAAGCTTTATTTCCGCTATGGAGCTGGAGGACAAGGTTTTGTCCCTAACGAGAAACTCAGCATTGAATCTGGCTATGGCAAACGAATCGGTTCTTTACAATTGATTGATTCTCCTTATCAAAGCGGTTTTGGCCTTATGGCAGTGACGGGCAGTCGTCCGGAATATGTTTATTTGGCCTCGAAGCTGATCGGCTCGGAAGGCTCGCTATGGCAGGTGTTCGGCGATGGCGCTATCACGGATGCAGATGGCAACGTGCAAGCGTATCGCTTTAAGAAAGAAGCTGCCTTAGCGCCATCCACTGCGCTTGATGATGTACTGGCACGTAAAGATGTCCTCGGCTTTATGGCCGCGGCAGGACTTGTCGCCTTGCTTGTTATCCTCTCGCTGATTTTAATGATTCGTAAATATGCGAAGAAGAAGCGGAGGGATCTGCGATGAGTCGATTACGAAGCAGTATGATCTCGGACGGCGGCTTCCTGCTGTTTTTGCTAGCGTGTTTTGTAAGCATCATTTTCACCGCGGGCAATCCGAATCTGTACCTGCAAAATATAATTTTTCTCAATGTGGCTTTTCTCATTGCCGTTATTACGTACTTTACGAATGTTACGACAGGCTTGATTCTAAACATTCTGTTCATCTTCGGCTATGGGACGTACACCTTGTACCAAACGGTTGTGGTTGGCGGCTTAATCGGGACGCAGAATTATTTTTGGCTCATTTTGACTCCGATCTTTACACTTGCAACTTGGCTCTTGACGCTGGGGAATCGGCAATTGCAGTCGGAGAACGAACAGCTAATCAAAGAGAATCAATCCTTGGCAACCGTCGACTTGAAGACAAGTTTGAAAAATACGCTTTCTTTTCAATCCGATGCAACCGTATTTATGGCACTTTCCGTCCGGTATCATATTCCCTTAACCCTGATGGTAATCAGTGTGAAGTATTGGGATGAAATTAAACGGATGATTGGCGAAGAACAGCTGATGGAGGCGGTCCACGATCTATCCAGAATGAGTCAAACGAATATTCGCACGAACGATTCGCTTTATTTGCTCAATAAAGAGAATCCGATGTGGGGGATGCTGCTATTTACGGATCGACCAGGGGCATCTATCGTCATTGAGCGCTTGAGAAAGAGTGTTGATGAACGTAATCGCGGCGAATACGCGGAGAAATACAGGGTGGAACTTGTTTTGAAAATGGGTGCAGTTGAGTACAATGCGGCTGATATCAATAATCCCCTTGAGTTTATCGTACAAGCGAAAAAGCAGTTAGAATACGACGTGTAAAAGGAAGGTCTCGGCGAAAGCTGGGACTTCCTTTTTTGTGGGATGTGCTACACTCAAGCTAATGGGAAAATTTGTAATATGATAAGAAAATGTAATTAACTTTGTTTTTGTACACCTTTGAAAGTCTGGTTGCCATTGACTCAGGCGCTCACCTCCGGCAATACGGCCACGGGTCAAAAAGACCGAACCGGCGGGGCGGGAGTAAAGGTGTTCATTTCAAGAAATTATCAATAAAAAGAAATTCTACGAGGTTCACGAATACATACATAGCACAATATTTTGTGAATTTCGCATAAAAGACGTTATGTGAAACTCCAGTAAGGCCATATATAAAGAATAAGGAATGATAGTATGCTCAAAGAAGATATAGTTAAAACCTTAATTAATAATAAGATCGCAACCACGAACAGTATTAAAGGCTGCTCCGATGAAGAGATCATACAACTAGAAACAAGAATCGGCATAAATTACCCAAATCATATAGAGAATATTTACTAGCCGTGGGACACTCTTCGAAGAGGACTGGAGCATCACATAACACCGTATTCACGCGGCGAGCCTGACAGCCCTTGGTCTGCCCGAGGCATTTCGAGATGTAGTATCGGGCAGACACCTGTACCGACTAACAACGGAGAACTTTAGTGCAATAACCTGGGAGCAGATCGCCGTGGCCGGCAGCTGTTCCTTTATTAATTTTAGTTAACTGGCAGTTATGCGTAATAAGTTGATGCACGCAACTAACTGGAGACATTAGCGGAATAAACATCACAATAACCGATCAGATGATCGGTTGAAGTATCGGGCAGATTACTTTCAATATATGCTAGTATAGATTGTAGAGTTTGAGCTCATATTTTTTCAAAAGATAATATGCAATGAATAATTTCATTTTTTTTCAGAGAGGGAGAATGATTGCATTAGATTTAATGAATTCGACTGAATTTCAGGACTACCTTAGTTCTGCAATTAAGAGCTATGCAAAAAGCAACGTGGAATCTGGTAATTGGAACGAACAGGAATCTATTAGTAAGGCAACAGAACAATATGCACACCTTTTGCCTGATGGCGAGAAAACCACTGATAACAAACTATTTACAATTCGTTCTGACGACCAAAATGTTGGAATGATTTGGTTTGYAGTAAAACCAAACAACAAAGGGTTTATTTACGATATAAAAATTAAGGAAGATTACCGGGGGCAAGGATTTGGCAAGCAAGCGATGGAAGATATAGAAAAGTTGGGAAGAGCAATTGGCATCAAGAGTATGGGACTTCATGTCTTTGCTCACAACCAAATTGCTCGTGGTTTATATGAAAAGTTAGGCTATGAAGAAACGAGCATCGTGATGGCAAAACAATTATAAACTCTATTTCTTGTTGAATTAACGGGACACTTATAGCTCAATAGACATCAGGAGAAGGCTACCGACGGATGATTAAGGATTTCTCTTATGAACAAAAAGTGGCAAATGAAAAATTAGAACTTTTCAGTGATGATGAGAGACAATATGTTATTACGTTAAAGCAGAACGATTG
This sequence comes from Paenibacillus sp. 01T422, assembly GCF_056398785.1. NCBI lineage: Bacteria > Bacillati > Bacillota > Bacilli > Caryophanales > Paenibacillaceae > Paenibacillus > Paenibacillus sp. 01T422. The sequence goes on from NZ_JBFTQB010000424.1 coordinate 8,810, forward strand.
CGTCATATTTAGGGAGCTGACTGTCTCGTGGCAGCTGCTCCCTGGATTCGTTGAGGGACGAGCAGGAT
>NZ_JBFTQB010000425.1:0-5292 GCF_056398785.1 Paenibacillus sp. 01T422
GTAGTAGTGAAGTCTTTATCGAAAACCGAAACGGGTGCATACGTATTATCTGTGACTGAAGAACTTCCATTTTCCGCTGATACCGTTGAAATATGATCCGGGCAAATCATAAGCACGTTAAAAAACAGTGCTAAGCATAACACCAATCCAATCTGTTTACGCTGTTTACGCAAGGGAATCGACACCTCCATGGCATATTTGGAATGACCAATCTAAGAAAACCTTATCTTACGAGTTGGACGATAAATGTGCGCTATCATCACCCCCTTCACAGAATATTTGAACGTAACATATGTTGATTAGCAGTGAATACTTAGTGAGTATGGTAACGTTTTCATGAGTGTATGATGCATATTTACGAGGTAATGACCAAGAAGGGGAGGTGATACTTTCATTAACGATACTCTAATAATTAAAATTAATAATGGGGGATTCCATCCATAATCATAGACGATTCCATCAAAAAGAATCTTAGCAAAATAGATTCTCGTGAGAGCCTTCGTCACGCTTCGGACTCAGCAGCCGTTATAATGGCAAAAAGCATCGGTTTCCGCTGCTAACGGACATGGGGGACCTTATTTGCCGATTTCTAGACGAATTCAGCGCCTAAGAGCACAAGTAACAGCACTGGTGTCCGTTACATATTTTCAGAGGTCATTTCCCATTGAATAAGGGCTCACTCTGTCCGTTAGTCGGCATCCAGCATCCGGCTCCGCTGAAATTGACAAGAAAAACCGTCAGGAGCAAATTCCTCCTGACGGTTTTTCTTGTTTGGTGTACATCGTTAAGCCGATCATGGACCGTGAAATGACCATTTTAGCTGGAATCAAACTAAGGAGGGGAACTGGAGTCCACTATTCGGAGAAAAACGAGCCGTTTTTCTTCTGAACGGAACTACAGGCGCTTATTTGTCCTGCATAGCCCGTCTTTCCAATGAAATCGACGAAATAGCGGCCTGTAGTTCCGTTTGCATGTGAAAACATGCCTTTTCAGAGAAATAAGGGCCTGTAGTTCCCGAGTTAAATCAATCGGCCCTACGGGGAATGATTAGCCGCACTCTCGTACCTTTCCCCCTTTCAGAGATAATATCTAATTTGCCGCCAATACTTTTCGCTCTTTCCTCCATGCTAAAAAGACCAACACCTTTAGAATCCCGGCTTCTTTCGAAGCCTTTCCCCTTATCTTCGATCTCCACTTCTACAACTGACGCCTGCTCGTGAACAAGTACACTAGCCTCTGATACATCCGCATACTTCGCAATGTTGGTAAGAGCCTCCTGAATAACCCGATAGATCGTCGTCTCCTCAAGCGCTCCCAGTCTCTTACGCAGATTGCTCTCTAGTTTCACTCTGATCCCATAGTGATCCGTGTAGTTTTCGATATGCGTCCGAATCGCAGGAATAACGCCTAGATCATCCAAGACGGAGGGCCGAATTTTCCACGCCAGACTCCGCACTTCTTCGATGATGCTGGAGACATTTTGCCGGAGATGGCCCATCTCGGATTCAGGTTCGTCTCCCAGGAGTCGATCCATCTGTATTAACAAAGAGAATAAACTTTGCCCGATGCCATCATGCAGCTCTCGGGAGAATTTTCTCCGTTCCTCCTCCTGAATCTGCATGACCTGTGACATCATAAGCTGCAATTCTTCCTCTACCCGCTTCAATTGCGTCACTTCGTTACGGATCGCTAAGTATTGATAAGCCTGACCTTGATCATCCACAAAAGGCACAATCGTCGTATCGACCCAATAGAATGTACCGTCTTTTGCTCTATTTTTGATCTCACCGTGYCACACCTTGCCTGCGGAAATCGTTTTCCATAGGTTAGTCATGAACCCTTTATCATGATAACCGGAATTAATAATCCGATGATCTTCACCAAGGAGTTCGGATCGGGGGTATTGCGATATTTTGCAAAATTTATCATTTACATATAAAATCTTCCCTTTCGCATCCGTAGCGGCAACGATGGAAGACTCGTCGAGAGCAAATTTCACATCAGACAGCTGCTTGAGGGATTGTTTCAAATCCTGCAATAGCTCTGATTCAGAAAGATGATCCTTATTCAAAGTTCAACAGCCCCTTCTTAGCCGCATACTTCACCAATTCCGGGCGTGTTTTCAATCCTAACTTTTCCATGACATTGCTCTTATGAGATTCGACTGTCTTGACACTAATCACCAGTTGTTCAGCAATTTCTTTATTTGAAAAACCTTTCGCAATGCGTGCCAGAACTTCTTTTTCACGCTCAGAGAGCGATTCATACGTGCCGGAATTTTCCCCGTTCTTCATCCGTTCCATATATTCATTCATCAATCTTTTGGTTGCTGTCGGATACAGATAAGCATTTCCCGCCGCAACGGAACGAATAGCTGTCAATAATTCTTCATGAGGAGCGCTTTTTAATATATATCCAGACGCACCCACGTGTATGGCCCTAAACAAGTACTCGTCGTCGTCATGCATAGTAAGAATCAAAATCGCCATTTCTGGCATCAATTCCTTTAACTTCTCAGTCGCCGTAAGCCCATCCATACCAGGAGGCATGCTTAGATCMATTAACACAACATCCGGCTTAAGCATCTGGGCAGCTTGAATGCCTTCTTCACCAGCGGCGGCTTCACCGATCACCTCCATGTCGTGCTTGCCGTTCAGCAGCATAACAAGTCCAGATCTTACGATGGCATGGTCATCCACAACCAGAATCTTTAGCATTTCCATCCCCCTTACAGCGGTTACTCCGCGTTTTAAGCTTTCTCTTTTTATCATAGCAAAAAAAGTGTAATCCAGTAATGCCATTCATTTCGAGGCTTCCTTCAAAGGTCCATCCATACAGATTACCAACCTTCCGAGGCTTTCCTGGATGGCTTTTATATCCTTTTCTTCATATCGGTGATCCGACCGTCTTCCTATAAATAGAAGCCCCTTCATCACAGAAGAATGACGATTCATGAGCGGGAATACAGCTGCAGTCTGCAATTGCTCAGCAAGCATGACCGGGCATTCGCGTCTTTCCTGAACTACTCTCGGATGGGTAACATCCAGTTTCACCCATCTGCCTAGACGCAAGGCTGTGCCCGCCAACCCTTGCCCCACTTTTATCACCATTTGTTGACAACGATCACTCCTGTTTCCTACTATGTAAATCCAACGCCTATGTGCTGGTTGATCAACGAAAGGCGCCAACGCGATGAAATCGCTTGACGTCAGATCTCGCAGTCGTGCCAAATCATCCATGATGTTCACCTGACCGGTTGCCATTTTACCACTTCCAATCCTTATGAATCCGCATAAAATCCCTTCTACTACCATTGTATATACTTCTATACTTCTTGTCTGTCAGGGAAAACCCTGATTTCGGTATCAGGAAATACATGCATAAATCAGTGAATCTCCTGATAAACAAAAACGTTGAAAAAGACTATCATGAAGATAGCCAAGAACCGTGGAGGAGCTGACCCACAGATGAAATTTTTCTCTGAAACCAATTTTGATACATTAAAAAGCGTTATGCATATGAAGCAAGCCAAGAAGGGTGAGTATCTGTTCTGGGAAGGAGAACCAGCAGATAAACTGTTCTACGTCTTCCAAGGCGGAGTCCGCATCACCAAAACGTCAGAAACAGGAAAAAGCCTCATCCTGTATCTACATCAATCAGGCGACTTATTCGGGCAAATGGATCCTTTCCAGGATTCCACGCAAAACTTTAGCGCCGAAGTTACCCTTGACTCTACGGTTGGCGTAATTATGCGAAAAGACCTCGAGGACCTGCTGCGCCAGCACGGCGATCTGGCTATTGCATTCATGAAATGGATGGGACTCATGCACCGGATGACCGAAACCAAGTTTCGCGATCTAATGATGTATGGAAAACCTGGCGCGCTTTGTTCCTTATTGATACGACTAAGTAACTCCTATGGGGTTCCAATAGGTGAGCATACCTTGATCGATTATAAGCTTAGCAACTCAGAAATGGCTGATATGATTGGTTCTACACGCGAAGGTGTCAACCGGATATTAAGCGATATGAGAAAAGAAGATGCTATTGCCTTTCATAATGGTCAAATTATTATCAAAGACGCAAGCTACCTGCGAGATATCTGTCATTGTGAAAACTGTCCATTAGAAATATGCCGAATGTAGTAGCTTATATCTTATCGTCACATATCTGCTATGAGAAGAAAGATTCTAGATCCATGAGCACTTTATCTGTTAATGGATTAACAAATTGTTCTTCCATGGTGAGGTGGTCATTTAAAATCAGACAGGCCTGCAAGAGGTACGAGGCCGTTTCTGTTAATTGTTTTTTACTGAAAATGGGGGTTATATCAACAACGGCCTCCTTGAACGATTGAATAAATGAAACACCTAATTGATGATCCTTTTCCAGCACCCAAAAGGACGGCATGATGGTAGGTGCCTGTTGACTATGGAAGTAGCTAATCAGAAAAGGAAACAACTCCTGTTCTTCCCACGCGGCATGCCGCTCCAATTCTTCCTCGAAATGAGCTGCCTTGAGCCTTAATTCCTGCAGAATATGCATACCTTCCGCTGTATCATTCATCCCGTTCACTTCTTTGGCACTCGCTTCGAGAATTCGTAATTGTCTTCGCAATTGTTCATGTTCATCTGCCAAACGATCCGTTGCATAAGCAAGTTTAGCCGGGTTAGATGAAGCCAGCCCGATATGGCGACTCCTAACTTTAACCTCCATGCCTGATCCCTCCCAAGTTCTTCATACGAAAGCACCTGATCTTCTCTCCATACATGAGTGGAAGAACAGGTGCTTTGCAGAATTGTTCATTAGATTCTACCCTCATATTATCTAAACTTGAATGTCAAATGTAATCTGTTAACGATCTTATCGAACCACTTGTGCAGATACGGTAAGATCAAGTGGTCTACGCCAAACTTCCCAGCATTCGCACCAGCTGCAAGGACAACGAAACCAAGGAGCACTAACCATGGATTCGTGCTAACTGTTCCTGCGAACATATACATGAAGTTCATGATTAATCCGAAGAAGATAGCTGTTGTTGTCAGAGCACCCAATAGAAGCCCCAGACCAACTAATAATTCTCCCCAAGGAATCACGACATTGAAGATGCCAACGTGTGGAAGAGCGAAGTTCTTCAAGAAAGCCACGAAGTTGCCATATACCAAATCGGTTGTACCTGTTTCTAGAACTGGCTTAGCGATAGCACCCTTCAAGTAGCCGGTAGCGTCAAATGCTTTTTCACCAGTTATTTTGTGCCATCCGGCTGCCATCCATGCCCACCCCACATACAAA
>NZ_JBFTQB010000426.1:0-5933 GCF_056398785.1 Paenibacillus sp. 01T422
GATTGGAGGTATTGCTGGGGCCCTTCTTGCAGGAGGATTGGAGGTATTGCTGGGGCCCTTCTTGCAGGAGACGAGACATTTACGAAACAGTCCAAAGTGTGGAAAAGGCGCCACGGCGGCGATTTGATCAGTCTGTACCCGTACATCCTTAGTGCAAGCCACTATTTCAAGCAGCGTTTGAATAAAATGGCGCAGTACTACGAAGAAGCAATAGAACTTGCTGCTTTGTATAATCAGGTTCCTGGTATTGCTACGAACCCTATTAAGCCAGTCACGAATATGTTCCACGTACATATCCATATGCCAAAAGAGAAGATGGAATCCCTGTTGATCAGCTTATATGAGGCAACAGGCGTTGGACTTACTCATTATTTAAAGGAAGTTAACGAAACATCTTGCTGTTATGAGGTTTCCATCGGTGATCGGTATGCAAATGTACCGAAGGAAGAGCTTGGGAAAGCTTTTGCGTGGCTGGAGAGTCAGATGAGCGAAAATAACGTTTAGACGGTTGATTAAATCCCCAAACTGGTAACAGGAGGGGATTTTTAATGTTATTTTCAGCCATAAAGCCAATGGCCGTCAGTGTCGGTGTGGAACCATTTGATGATCCACAATTTATTTATGAGCCCAAATGGGATGGCGTTCGAATCCTTATCCATAAGCAAGGAAGCCGCATAGAAGCCTATACGCGGAGCGGAAGAGTTGTAACGCACAAGTTCCCGGAGTTACAGGATGCACGGGGAGCGATCAAGACGCATTCTGTGATTTTGGATTGTGAAGGGATTGTATTGCGTGACGGCACACCTGCATTTGATGACTTTATGTATCGGGATCGGATCAGTCAATCAGGGAAAATAAACCGCGCAGTGCATACGCATCCGGTGACTTTTGTAGCATTCGACCTTTTGTATACGGATAGAGAGCTTCTAAATGAACCATTAGTAGAGCGGAAAAAACGTCTTTCTGCTGTCGTTGATTCTACATCAGTACTGATGCCGACGTTGTTTGTGGAGGCGCAGGGAAAGGCGCTTTTTGAAATGATGAAAAAACGGAATATGGAAGGGATCGTGGCCAAGCGGAAGAACTCGACTTATGTGCTATGCTAAAATAAAGAAAACTAGTAGGAGGTTGGTCCGACACGATGTTTGAACACTTGGTTTGTTTTAGATTTAAGGAAACTTTGGATGCGCAGAAGGAACAGGAATTGATTGAGCAATTGTTGTCTTTCAAAGGTCAAATTCCGGGCATTATCCAGATTACCGCAGGTGTGAATGAGACGGAAGAAACGGGGAATAGGCAGGGCTACACAATAGGATTGCGGGTGACCTTCCAAGATCGCGAGTCTTTGCAGCAGTATGGCCCACATCCTGTTCATCAGGAATTCGTGCAGTCACTTAAAGGCATAATTGAGAATGTGATTGTGATTGACTACCCTATTAAATAACCATGGAGATTAATAGAAGGGGACTGGCAGCTAATGCCGGTCCTCTTTTTGTATGCGAACTATTTAGTGATTGGATAACCGTGCATTCCCCTTATTTCCCATAAAAGAAATAAAGTAGCGTGCTAGAGTGTTGGGGAATAGTATTACCGCGGTAAAATAATTTTCAACCAAAGGAAGGTGTCTACTAGTGCAACAATGGAAGGAAAGTAACAAGCAAAAAACAAGAATCAGTACGTTAGCCGGAAAATATCTTGGCGTTGCTATTCTGTCTGTCATGCTTCTACTTTATGTGCCGAACCTTGCTGGGGCAGTTGGGAAACCCTCCAATGGTCCTGACGTATACGTCATTCAGGGAATGTTGAAGTCACTGGGCAGCTATTCAGGTGAAATTAATGGTTATTATGATGATTTGACGGTTAGGGGCGTTAAGTATTTTCAGAAAAAACACGGACTCCCCGTGACAGGCGCGGTAGATAACCGAACCTTCGAATCAATCACATATGCTTATATAAGGGCTAAAGGAGCGGGTCAAGGCGGAACCGGAGGCGGCCAAGGCGGTGGTCAGGGTCATGGGGAAGGTAGAGGCCATGGCGGAGGCCAGGGCACTGGCGAAGGTAAGGGCTTTGGCGGAGGCGGCAAAGGTCAAGGTGGTATTGAAGGCGGCCAAGGCGGAGGCCAGGGCACTGGYGAAGGTAAAGGCTTTGGCGGAGGYGGCAAAGGTCAAGGTGGTATTGAAGGCGGCCAAGGCGGAGGCCAGGGTACTGGCGAAGGTAAGGGCTTTGGCGGAGGCCAGGCACCAATGCCAAACGGCAATGGATATAAAGCGCCGAGTGGCAACGGAGGACAGGCACCAATGCCGAATGGCAAGGGGGGTCAGGCGCCAACACCAAACGGCAACGGAATGAAAGCGCCGAGTGGCAACGGAGGCCAGGCACCAATGCCGAATGGCAAGGGGGGTCAGGCGCCAACACCAAACGGCAACGGAATGAAAGCGCCGAATGGCAACGGTGGGCAGGCACCAATGCCGAATGGCAATGGGGGTCAGGCGCCAGCACCAAACGGCAACGGCTATAAAGCGCCGAATGGCAACGGAGGGCAGGCACCAATGCCGAATGGCAATGGAACACAAACGCCAAATGGTAACGGGAATGGTAACAGCAATGGTAACGGAAATGGCAACGGCAATGGCAATAACGGAAACGGTGGTCAATCAAACGACGACTAGTAGGGCAAAAGCTTGTTTCATCCTAACAGGATGAAACAAGCTTTTTTAAAAGAATTTATATGTTCTTGGAGTAGCTGAAGGTGGACTTTAGCTATGCCCAAGTGTGAAATAACAGCAATTTCTACGGTTAAAAATGGCGCTGAGAGAGGGTTTTGTTGAATAACAGGAGTTCCTCCAGTTATTTTGGCCACAGCTGCCTCTTTATGAGAAAGCTAGAGGGAATAGCGGAAAGATTTCCATCTAATCCATAGAATTAGCTCATTTTGAACAAAATAACCGTATTATTTCCATGTAAAATCTCAGTTTATGTCGTAGGCGGGTCCTCAAGTTTCGATTCCTGGCGCTGTTTCCAGAATAAAACGGTCAGCATCCGCTCGACCCATTCCTTGTCTTCATCAGTTAATAGAAAGCCGTCGAACATAAGCTCATTCTCACGCAGGAACCGCCGTAAGTTGACAGGGTTGCTTTGGAATTTCTCTGTTGACGGCGTTGATTCCAAGTATCCAGCTAGATCCATTAATTCAGAATAGGACGTGTTGAGTCCTTCGGAGAGCTTCATCAACACCTCCGGAGACGGGATGCCGCGATTGCCATTTTCTAATTGTGAGATGTATGCCGCAGAAACGCCAGAACGGTCAGCTAGCTCCCGCAAGGTAAAACCTTTTAATTTACGCAAATCTCGTAATTTATCATAGAAATACATTATTTTCACCCTCGCGATTCGAAAAGTAAACAGTAGTAAACATTTTAATAATATCAGTATACAAAAGTAATTACAATGAGCGGAAGGCTGGAAGATAGGCGGAAATAATGTTATTTAAAGTAAACGTTTTTGGTTGCAAAAGTTAAATTCCGTGATATAATAGAAACTAGGGGAACAAAATGAGAACGGGAGGAGCGCAGAAACGAACGAATGATCAAGGAAAATAAGGACCGTTAGCGGAAAATAAAATTCGTTAGTGACTGTTAACTTTTGTAAACAAGTTTAGTTCTTTTCAAGTGACATACTATAAATATGGTTGTTTTATAAGTCATTAAGTTAATGGATGAAGGAGAGCAGGGATATGAGGATTAAGGCTAAAACCGACTCGTTTATGAAGGCTCGAATTATCAAAGGATACTCCCAGAGGGAGCTGGCAAAACAATCGGGGTTAAGTCATTCCTATATCAGCTTATTGGAAAGATCTCTAAAGTCAGTGGGACCTGCGACAGCCAAGAAGTTAAGCGATTTATTGGGAAAGGATTTGGAGGATGTGTTTCGGATTGATTAGATAGAGGAAGATCTCCCAATAACCAACGTCCACTCCATCACCGCGGTGTTGTCTCATCCAATAATCTCCAGCATGACAATCCAACTCTTTTCCTTGTATAAGTGAGGGGACATTTATTTCTTTGATAAAATTGTCGGGTGACAACTATATAGTCCGATTACTATCCGCCTATAGGGCGGTTTTTATTTTATCGGATCACATTCTTATGAGATGTCGTATAATTAGTACAAAGACGGGGAGAATGTTCATAAACATTGCTAAATGGCAAGAATACGTATAAAATATGCATTAATAAAAATTTTTATTTGATATTATTTTTTTTAAGGTGAGTGATGAGATTGGAACATATTAATGATGAATTAGTATTCTTGAAGCAAATCATCAAAGGAATTGCAACGCAATTCGGGGAAAAATGCGAGGTTGTCCTTCATGATTTAACTGGTGATTATGACCATACAATTGTAGGTATCGAGAACTCTCATATTACCGGGAGAAGAATTGGTGACTGTGGGAGTAACCTCGGGCTTGAAGTACTGCGAGGTTCTGACAAAGATGGTGATCGCTACAACTATGTCACRCAAACGAAAGACGGAAAAATACTGCGATCTACTTCCATTTACCTCAGAAATAATGAAGAGCAGATTATTGGGGCTATTTGCATGAATATGGATATTTCTGATTTGATTATGGCAGAAAAAGCGCTTAAATCGATCACGATGCACAGCATAGAGCAAGAAACCGAAGAAGTATTCGTTAATGATGTGAGTGATCTACTGGATTACTTGCTACAGCAATGCCATAACGAATTAGGAATACCGGTTTCCCATATGAGTAAAGAGGACAAGAAGAAAGCAGTTCAATTTCTGGATAAACGTGGAGCATTCCTTATAAAGAAAGCCGGAGATAAAGTGTGCCAATTTTTGGATATCTCCAAATTTACTCTTTATAATCTACTCGATGAAGTTCGTGTAAAGTAATAATTTCGTTCTAAATAATGTAATACTATTAGGATAAAGGAAAATAAAGAATTGAGGTAAGGCAATCGTATGAGGTGGCGGCAAATCCGGAAACTGCTAAATGGGTAGTTTCCGAGGAAGTTCTATCGTATGTGAACAGCGAATAGCCTCTTTTTTTTGCCTTTTTTCCATTTAACCAGGACAAACTCCCTCATAAACCTTTGTGATGACTTATCGCTGCCCCTACAAAAAGTCAGCAGAACGATAACGAAAAAGTCAGCATACTGTTAGTGGCGCTTTCAGTGACTGCGCAGCTGCTCGAACCGGTAGCAACAACATTAACGATTACAAACCTTATGTGGGGAATTCCGCAGAATTCAACGGACCCGGAACGCGCAATGATGCTGATGAATATGCTCTATACGGATAAAGATCTAATTAACTTGCTAGACTGGGGTATTGAAGGCAAACATTATGTGAAAGTTTCTGATAATATGATCGATTTCCCAGCAGGCGTTGACGCGAAAAACAGTGGTTATTATTTGGGGTTGAGCTGGGTGTTTGGCAACCAATTTCTGTCCTACGTGTTCAAAGGGGATGATCCAGATATTTGGAAAAAAATGGACGAATTCAATAAAAGCGCGAAGAAATCAAGGGCGCTTGGCTTCAACTTTAATGTCGAATCAGTAAAGACGGAAATAACAGCAGTAACGAATGTAGTTAACCAATACCAAAAAGGTATTGAGACAGGTACGCTTGACCCGGATAAGGCACTGCCTGACTACAAAGCTAAACTCAAATCAGCGGGCATCGATAAAATTATTGAGGAAAAACAAAAGCAATTGGATGCATGGACGAAGATGAATAAATAGGTTTGAGTGATGAACCCCAATCAACTTCACATAAGTTGGTTGGGGTTTATTGTACAATTACTCGCAATTATATGTATCTTGTAGTTGCAGCTCGGAGAAAGGCTATAATCGACTTTGAACATTCCTATGATATGAAATCTAACATAATTATAGGTGGTATTAGTT
>NZ_JBFTQB010000427.1:0-5286 GCF_056398785.1 Paenibacillus sp. 01T422
CTTCCACACCATCGCTACCGCTGCAGGCATCGTGACTACAGGAAGAAAATATAGGGTTCTATAAACCGATAACCCCTTTACCTTTTGATTCAGCAAAACAGCTAATATGATGGATAAAATAATGCCGACAGGAACAGCCGTTATGATGTAGATCCCCGTATTCCGAAAGGCATACAGCAGATCTTTATCTGTAAAAAGCTGCTTATAATTCGCCATACCTGACCAAGTATACTTGCCGAATGAACCCCAATCCGTGAATGAGAAATAAAAGGTTTGAAACACGGGCCAAATGTAGAAAACGAGCAAACCAAGCATTAAAGGTGTGATCATGATGTACGCCCACATCCAATCGGACCGGCGTTTCGAGCTGATTCGCATGAGTACTCACGCTCCCATGAGTGTAGTGTGGAGGGAGATTCGCTCTACTAGCAAGCGAACCTCCCTACCTAAAGCTTATTTTTCTGCAGCAAGCGCTTGATTCATTTTGGCGCCGAGCTCTTTGGCTGCGTCAGCTACCGGTTTATCCCCTGTCCATGCATTTTTCAAAATCTCAGTTTCATAGGTTGTCCAAACGGATGTATTCTTGGAGACCGGATATGGTGAAGCATACTCTGTCATGTCGATGAATGCTTTGGCATGGTATTGCGGGAATGACGCTAACCAGGCTGTTTCAGAGCCTTTGAATGCAGGGATCGCTCCGCCTTGCTTAGCAGCAACTTCTGCTGCTTCCTTCGAACCAAGGAATTTCACAAATTCCCATGCTTCTTTCGGATGCTTGGAATTCGCGGAGATGACATGACCTAATCCGTGAATCACAACGCCTTGCTTCTTCCCTTTCGGAAGCGGCGCAACATCGGCAATGTTTTTCATTTCGGCATTTTGATTAATCGTGAAAGCTGCCCATGAGCCGTCGAAATACATCGCTAGCTTGCCGGAAGTGAATAAATCCGAAGGAGCCGTTTCTGTCATTTGCGCCAATGTAGGCGAGACTTTATGCACTTGAATGAGATCCGTTAAAAATTTCAAACCCTCGATCGCTTCTGGCTGATCATAACCCGACTTTTTGTGATCGTCGGAGATAATAGTGCCACCCGCTTGAAGAATCGTATTATAGTAATCCTCTTGATTCATCATTGGTGCTGCGAAGCCATAAATGCCTTTGCCAGGATCAGTTAGCTTCTTAGCAGCTTCTGTTAACTTGTTCCAATCCCAAGTACCGTCTGGATAAGCTACTCCTTTTTCATCAAAAAGCTTCTTGTTATACCATAATCCAATCGTGTCATAATCCTTCGGAATTCCGTAATTTTTACCGCTTAGGCTGTACAGAGAAACGAGTGATGTCGGATAATTTTTAAGATCTAGTTGATCTTTTTTGATGTTTTCGGTCAAATCCAATAACATTTTATTTTCAGCGTATTTGATGAAGTTTGGCCCGTTCATCCACAGGACGTCAGGCATCGTTCCGCCTTGTGCCGCTGTTTCCAATTTGGTGAAATATTGCTTATACGGTGTATTCTCTGCTTTTACTTCAATGTTTGGATGGCTGGCTTGAAAGGCTTTGATGACCTCCGTCATCGTATCCAGCCCCCAACCGCCGTAAGTAATGGTTACTTTTTCACCGCTAGCGGCAGCTGTTGCTTTAGCATTACTTGCAGGTGTTCCGGATGAGACGGGATCAGATGTAGTTGAACTACCGCAGGCACTTACAACAACCATTGAAGACAACATTGCTAAGCAGACGACCTTTTTTGCATTCTTTACCATTTCGCAATCACCCTTTTTTAATTTTTGTGAAAGAATCATGACCCTGCTAAAATTGGAACCCGTAAAAGCTGATTTCACCTCCTTGAAGTAATAAACTTGAGTTTGGCGCCAAACTCAGGATAACGTTATCCTGAGTATTAAAAAAAATTAGTTTCTAACGAATCTGGACGAATCTCTCACAATAATTTTATGCGGCAGCAATACTTTGGATAAAGCCAGCTGCTCTCCTCTTAACATTTCCAACAAGGTTGCGGCGGCCGTCATGCCGATCTCGACTTTCGGTACATGCACCGAGGATAACGGTGGGGTTGTATATTGCGCGAAATCAATATTATCCATCGAGATGAAAGCGATATCCTCTGGAATCCGAAGCTGACTCTCGATCACAGCGCGCATAGCGGGTATAGCCAATTGATCACTTGCCGAAAAAATCGCTGTTGGCCGCTCCACATCTGGCCGCTTCAATTGCTCTTTCACATATTCATAACTGCGGTCAATTTCCCAGCGGGTGTCTATCACCCAGTCTTTGTGTAAGGGAATGCCCGCATCATACATAGCAAATTTGAAGCCTTGGAACCTCTCTTCACTGTTAAGCTCACCCGTATGCCCTGGTCCGCCAACAAATCCGATGGAACGGTGCCCCTGTGCAATGAGGTGATCGACAGCCGATTTGGCAGCGTGGATGCGATCGTAGTCAACCATTGTAATCTCGGTCCCATTGGTGCAAATGCCAATCAAGACTAGGTCCTCCACCTTTTGCAAATAGTCAAGGATTGTCGGGCCAACTTCACCTACGATGATGATGCCATCCACCTGAATATCATGGATGCAGCGATGAAGCAACGCATCGTCCGCGAGTTCACCCGAGGTATGTATGAAGGCTAACGAATAGCCTGATTCCAGAATCTTTTTGGTAAAAGCCGTAATTATCGGCGAATAGTAGGGATGATCGTCAYTGAGTCGTGCCGTTTGAATAATACAGCCGATTTGTTTGGTCTGTCTCTTCTCGGTTTTCTGCTTATTCACGAGATGGCGTGCTGACTCATTCGGCGTGTAATCGAGCTGACGAACGGCCTCCCATACTTTGGCCCTCGTCTCCGGATTAATATGCCTGCTTGTATCATTTCTAACCACCCGCGAGGCTGTTGAAATGGAGACGCCCACTAAATCAGCGATATCCTTAAGTGTAGGCATAGTGACAGCTCCTTTTTGTCCAAAACCAAGATCCAAATTCTTGCCCAAACGTTTTCCTGAGCATTCTTAAATATTAATGTATACCCTTACATTGTGTCAATATGGTTACGAATAGAATTTATTTTTTTGTTTTCCGGCACAATTCTGACATGCTTGTCCTGGATTAACAGACGGTATTTTATGGAAAAATCTTTTGCCATAGCTTGTATAACCAGAAAATCAATGCACTGTTGCACATGATCAATAATAAATTTACTAGCAGTCCGATCACAAAAAGTGTCTTCCGCTTCTTAACTTCGGCAATTTGTAGATAGGGTTTCATAAATTTCAACTCTTTGTAATCCACTAAACCCTGTAGAATTCCAAATATGGAGACAATAGTCCAAACCACGAGAAATATAAGAAAGAAAAATGAGCAGACATACAGGGTCGAATATTGATTCGAAAGTAACCAGATCAAGTAGCAGGTAGAAGCTGAAAATAGTAAGATACCCCAGCCTGCAGCCCCAACTATGATCGGTTTTCTAAAAAGTCTTTTAGGTTCATTGTTCATCTTTTCACCGTGCCGAATGATATCTTCATGTTAGGAGCATAAGTTAACACTGAGTTCTCATTGAACAATTTGGAAAATAAAAGCTCTGCCTCGTATTGACTCTGTGCTTCACTTTCTGTCAGCCCTCGGTTCATCAATTTGTGTATAAATTTGCGTTCATCTCCAGGAAACTCACCTATGCCCTCCTCTCTCAATGCACTGTACAGTCGCTGACTCTCTTGTAGATTCTCATTGGGATCTAGAAAATTAACTTTATCGCTTACTCTGCACTGCACATTTGTTAAGCCTAATTGACTTAAATAGACGGGTATTTTTATCCCGATATTTCCATCTTTCCCATTGCTTTTGGAATCATTTTCAAATAGTTTTTGCAAAATTCCCAAGCGAATCACTTCACTTTGATCGGAACCGTTTAAACTGTAATTAGACATGTTGCCAATCCAATGTGGCTCAAAGCAGATCACCATTCCGTTATCCATGACGCTATTACTCATCTTTTGGAGCAAATTCTTCGCATCTGACAGATGCAATAATAACGCATGACAAACGGCTAGATCATACTTTCTGTCCATCACTATCTCTTCCACATCGGCTACGATAAAATCAGATTTATAAGGCAGAGTTGCGAAGATCTCCCTTGCCGTGTTGATTAAATCTGTTCCTTTGTCTATTCCCGTATACGTAGATCCCTCAGGCAACAACGGTAACAGCTTCAGCCCCAAATATCCGTAGCCGCAACCATAATCGACGACGTTCACTGGCAGAGAAATTTTCCAAACTGTCTTCACTAGAAACTCCAAGTAGTCATCGTTGTAATACAGCTCCCTTGTGTTTCTTAAGTATTCAATTTTGTTATCCCAGTAGTAATCGGACATTTAGGACTCCTTCTTTGAATTTCTTTTATTTGTCGCTTGCTTCCTGCGGCATCATGTTAGTGCCTTACATTAATTCCCTGTAACTTGAAATATCCCTGCATGTTAGTGGGAAAAGCGCGCGGGAGCGATGCTCATTCGGGAAGCAAGCGGCGATTTCCTCGCAGCAGCTGCAGTAGCTGGAAAATCTACCGTTAATCTGCTCTGCGTCGGCCCGGGAAACGAAATAACAGATATAACTACTGATATTTCGTCGTTCGCTTCTCGGAAACCACCAAATCCGGTCGGATTAACGGGAGAAATCTCTATTAATCGACCAAAAGTGGTCCAGATGGGGATATTAACAGGAGTATTCAGCGTTATTTACAAGTAATCCCACTTAATTCAGTCCCCCCGCTCCTGGAGAGAGACTGTAACCGAGCTATAGCGGAGTTCACGCTAGGTTTATTGATATTTGTTATTGGCATTGAGGTGAAAGTTGGCTGTATGGTGAATAGTGTGATGGTGGAAGGTACGTAGAGTAGCTAACACTAGGCCTGACGGTGTCTGCACCGTCAGGTTCTAGTTTGTTTCTGCTGACGATCGAAACTTGAAACCAACTGGGTTTCATGTCTCGCGACTTTAGCCTATCTTGGTTCAGACGAAGGAATTAAATGGAAAATCTACCATTAATCCGCTCTGCACAGACCCGGGACACGAAATAACAGAAGTAACTACTGTTAATTCGTCGTTCGCTACTCGGAAACCACCAAATCCGGTCGGATTAACGGGAGAAATCTCTGTTAATCGACCAAAAGTGGTCCAAATGCGGATATTAACAGGAGTATTCGGCGTTATTTACAAGTAATACCACTCAAATCGGTAGCCCCACTCCTGGAGGGGAGACTGCAACCGAGCTTCAGC
>NZ_JBFTQB010000428.1:0-5284 GCF_056398785.1 Paenibacillus sp. 01T422
ATTCAAGCCCCTCTTCAATCAGCGGAGAGAGTCTTTTCTGGATCGCCTTTTTAATAATCGAGATACCTGGATGTTTTAATGAAAAAATGCCTAGCTCTGATGCTTTATATCCGGTAATTAATATTCTTTTCAAAAGAAGCACACCACCTTGTTAACTCTCCCTAAAGGGTAGCATAGAAAGATAGCGATAGAAAGCAAAAAGAGCCGCCGGTTAACAACCGGACAACTCTTTACTCATAGCCTCAACCAGCCAAGGATAGGCCTGGCTCCCATTCACTTCGTGCTTACCTTCGTACAAATGGTACCCCAACCGCTCAGCCGCACCAAGTTTCGTGTACTCGCCCTTCAAATGCTCAATCGCCACTTCCACCGTTGCAACCGGGAAAATACGATCCTGCTTGCCAGAAGCAATGAATAACGAACGTGGTGCAATCAGACCTATTAATTCAGGCAGCTCCGCATAGGCCAGCGCGCCTGGCAAATAGTTGTCAATGCAGTGCCGAACATGCATAATACTGCCCTTGAACGTATTAGTAAAGGCACATAACACGGTAGCCTTGACGCGTTCATCCAGCGCCGCTATGTAAGCAGCAATTAAAGCGCCACCTGAGAAGCCAAAGCAGCCTACGCTGTCGCCTTCGACATCCTCACGTGTCAGCAAATAATCAATGGCTCGCTGCGCTTCCTGCATGCGCAGCCCTGCCAGTGATATGCCGTAGAGCATCAGATGGGCAGCAAGCGCTTGGCAAGAGGAGTTGCCAACTTTTCCATCCTTCAGCTCTTCAGCTAATCGCCGATCACCGAAACCGATAATTTCCGGCACCATGACGATAAAGCCGCGCCTCACTAATTCAAGCGCATAATTGCCATGGGAATCCGGTTCTCCGGTATTTTCGGTGCCATCAGCATGCATGCCGGATATCTGCCTACTGCCGTAGCCATGCCCATGTAGGGCAAGGACTGCGGTTGACCGCTCTTTTTTACCCTTGGGGATCAGCACGTAAGCAGGGACACGGAATCCCGACACGGTTCCAAATTCGACTCGTTCCTGAATATGATCATCCCGTTCGATACGCTCGAGAAGAACAGGGCGAAGCTCATCCTTCGTCATCCATCCTATCTGCAAAGAACTGGCCAGCCCTTGCTTAAGCCTTTCCCTGGTCTGCTCAGCACTCTCTTCCATCTGCTGCTCTAGACGTTTCTGCTCATAGGAGAGATAGAGATTCTCCATGATCGCATCTGGATTCCACATACCGTCACCTCACCCTTATTTGCTAAAAAGTGACTAACTTATCTACAGCAACGGGTTGTCCTGTGCGTAGTGAAATATTGCCCGCGATGCCTGTAAGAATGGACATAGCTCCGTCTACGTGAGAGGCTGCTCTTTGGAAGCGATCGTCAGATGCTTTTTCGAAAATATCGCGAAGCAGCACCGGGTCTCCGCCACCGTGACCGCCAACGCCTTCTTCGATTTGAACCTGATAAGGCGCTGCGAACATAGGGAACACTTTGATCGTTTTCTCCTTCAAAGCACCTTCATCTTCTTTTTTGCCGCCGGAATTGACATACGATTGCTCAACGACTTTCATCTCTATACGGCCTTTGCTGCCGTTAATGTGCACATTGAAGCCTTCCCATGGCATATAAGCATTCAAAGAATAGGTTAGAATTGCTTTATTTTTGTAGCGAACCATAACGCCCATCGTGTCCTCGATATTAATACCGTCACCAAAGACGCTTTGATCGCGCTGGTAGCCATCTTCATGCTCCGCATTTAAATATAAGCCTTTGAGATGCTCGTTTTTGTCCAAATGCAGTGCAAAAGGGTCATCCTTCGCATTTTCGTTGCCTGTTGCGCGTTGATAGAACTTGGTCTCGCCGCGTTTCTCCGCATTTTCTCTGCCGTAGAACATCAATCCACCCATTGCATAAACGGTTTCAGGACGCGTTCCCAGCCAGAAGTTCACAAGGTCGAARTGATGCGTCGATTTGTGCACGAGCAGACCGCCGCCATTGCGCTTATCCCGATGCCATCTGCGGAAATAGTCCGCGCCATGCTGGGTGTTAAGCAACCATTCAAAATGCACGGAGTGCACGTCGCCGATTGTTCCATCCATGATCAACTCACGGATTTTCGTATTGTGCGGTGCATAACGATAATTGAAGGTTACGCGAAGCTGACGACCTGTCCGCTTGATTGCATCAAGAATCTCTTGACATTTCTCTTCATCCACTGTCATCGGTTTCTCCGAAATTACATCGCAACCCAGTTCCATCGCTTTAATAATGTACGTATGATGCGTGCGGTCAACGGAAGTTACAATCACATAATCCGGCTTTTCTCTGCGGATCATCTCTTCGAATTCATGCGCTTTATAAGTTGGTACAGCCTTATATTCATATTTCTTTTGCAGCAAACCGTTTGTAAAGTCCATTCTTGTTTGATTAATATCGCAGATTGCTACCAACTCAGATGTATCTTGGAAATCTCTTACAATAGCGCCATAGAAAAATTCGGCCCGTCCTCCGGTGCCGACGACTGCATAACGTTTTTTCATAACCGGTTAAGCCCCTCTCGAGAATAAGTTTTCTTACCTCAAGATTAATACAATATTTGCTGCGTTTCTAATCAAATCTTATCTAATGTCTTTCATTCTTTGCATATTTTGCTATAATAACAGTACATTTTAGTTTGATCTGATCGAAGAGGTGTTCCTTGTGATCCAATATGAAATCGAAAGACTGCGCAGAGATCGTCCCTACTCCATGCAGGTGAATCATTTCCATGATCATTATGAAATCTATTATTTGCTAAGTGGTAAACGCTACTACTTTATACAAGACCGCTCGTACTTCATTCAAGAAGGCGACCTCGTTTTTATCGATAAAAATCAGCTGCACAAAACCCGAAATGTCGACGCGGAGGCTCATGAGCGCATTTTGCTCAGCTTCGATGACAGGTGGATTCGCTCCATCGGGGAAGATGCGTCCACGCACTTGCTGGTGCCTTTCGTGCAAAAACAGCATGTATTCTCTCTGAGCGGTACGAATCGTACCGTAGTTGAGAATCTGCTGTTCCAAATGCTCCGCGAACAGCAGCAGGCACTCGGTGGATGGCAATTAAACAGCCGCGCTCTGTTTACGCAGTTGTTGATCTTCTGCTCGCGCCTTACTGATAAGATCAGCACGGCTCAAGATCACGCACCGCAATCCCACAATCCCAAGATTTTTGAGATTGTGGCCTTTATCAACGAGCACTACCGGAATCGGCTGACGCTAGCTTCGATCTCGGAGACATTTTATATCAGTCCCAGCTATTTTTGCCGCTCATTTAAAGAGACGACGGGTTTCTCGTTCGTTGAATATTTGAACAATGTGCGGATTCGGGAAGCTCAGCGGCTGCTAAGAGAAACGAAGCTGAAGGTGATTCACATTGCGGAGCAATCGGGCTTCGATAGTGTCGCCCATTTCGGCCGCGTATTCAAGCAGGTCACCTCGCAGACGCCGCTTGAGTGTCGGAAGTTGATGCGGCTTAGCCAGTAGTGGGTGGGAGGCTTGCGTTGGATGCGAATAGATGGGATTTGACAGGGATAGTTGGGGATTTGAGGGGATTAGAGGGAAAAAGTGTTGTTAATTTTCCATGTCGAGTATGGTAATGCAATTTAGAGGAAGATTCTACCTTTAATTCGATATAAATGCTGTGATTTGAGGTTATACGGCTGAATTAGCTGCAGGAATTTCTGCTAATTGGGATTAACTGGTGAAATCACATTGAATAACAGGAGGAATTCCTGTTATTCAGACTGCGCATGGTGACTGACGCGGGTATTGGTAGATGCTACTTGAGAGTAGGACTTGTGACTAGTTGGTGGTGTGACTTTCGCTCGTGATTGGTGACTGGTACTGCTATTGGTGGATGCTACTTGAGAGTATGGCTTATGACTAGTTGGTGGTGGAGGTCCTGCGCTCGTGATTGGTGACTGATGCTGTTGTTGGTGGATGCTACTTCAGAGTAGGACTTGTGACTAGTTGGTGGTGGAGGTCCTGCGCTCGTGATTGGTAACTAACCGGTTACCGTGGATGCTACTTGAGAGATGACGGTTTATGTCTAGTTGTTTTGGGTTGGCTGTTTTGGGTCGGCTGTTTTGGATCAGTTGTTTTAGGTCAGTTGTTTTTTGCGGCGGCTGGGTTCTGCTTACTTGTTGCAGGTTGGCATAACCGCCAGTTCGCGCTCCATACCTCGCCGCGCTGATCCCACGCCTGCCCCACAAGCGCGCCCACAAAAAAAAGGCTCCCCACAAGTATAACTCTACCTGTGGAAAGCCTTTATCATTTAAAACCCAAAATATTGTTTCGCGTTATCGTAGGAGATACCTTGAACCAATTGCTTGAGCAACTGCTCATCGTTCGGGAACTCGCCATCTTCAACCCACTCGCCAAACATGTTGCACAGAATTCTGCGGAAATAATCATGCCGCGTGTACGACAAGAAGCTTCTGGAGTCTGTCAGCATTCCGACGAAACGGCCAAGCAATCCGAAATTGCCGAGCGATTTCATCTGCGAAACCATGCCGTCTTTCGTATCGTTAAACCACCAAGCGGCGCCAAGCTGAATTTTGCCCGGGATACCGTCGCCTTGGAAGCTACCCATCAGCGAAGCAAGAATTTCATTGTCACGCGCATTCAATGAGTAAAGAATAGTTCTTGGCAGCGAATCTGCAACAGCCAGAGAAGATAACAATCCAGTAAGCGCGCTCGCTACAGGGCTATCGTTGATGGAGTCGAATCCAGTGTCCGGACCCAGTGTTGCAAAAGCTTGTCCATTATTGTTACGGGACGCGTTGATATGGTACTGCATCGCCCAATCCAGCTTTTTATAAACGCCGCCTAGGAACAATAAAGTGAAGGCTTTATACTTTTTCTCGTCTTCCAGACTAACTGCTTTACCAGCCAAGGCCGATTTGAAAATCTGTTCAACTTCATCTTTGGTCGCCACCGCAAAAGGCACGTAGTCCAACGCATGGTCAGACACTTTACAGCCAACGGAATTAAAGAATTCAGCTCTGCTCTCAAGTCCTGCAAGCAGGTCGTCGTAAGAAGAGATCGTGATGTCTGCCGCTTTTTCCAGTTGAGCGATCCACGGAAGGAATGTAGCTCGGTTAATTTCGAGCGCTTTGTCAGGACGGTAAGACGGCAGCACTTGGGTTTGGAAATCTTTGATTTCCTTGATTTTGATGTGATACTCCAAGGAATCAATCGGATCATCCGTCGTGCAGATTACCGT
>NZ_JBFTQB010000429.1:0-5268 GCF_056398785.1 Paenibacillus sp. 01T422
AGTGGGATCAGCGCGGACGGGAGTGTTCCGCGGTAGTTAAGCGTGTTTTACATCGTTACAGCGGGCAATGGGAGCACTCAGCTTGCGTTAGCGATGAAAAACATCGTTACAGCTGCGAGACTAGCGCGGACGGGAGGGTTCCGCGGTAGTTAAGCGTGTTTTACATCGTTACAGCGAGCAATGTGCGCACTCAGCCTGCGTTAGCGATGAAAAACATCGYTACAGCTGCGAGACTAGCGCGGACGGAAGGATTCCGCGCAAGTTAAGCGTGTTTTACATCGTTACAGCGGGCCATGTGCGCATCCAGCCTGCGTTAGCGATGAAAAACATCGTTACAGCAGTGGGATCAGCGCGGACGGAAGGATTCCGCTGCAAGTTAAGCGTGTTTTACATCGTTACAGCGGGCAATAGGTGCATGCAGCCTGCGTTAGCGATGAAAAACATCGTTACAGCAGTGGGATCAGCGCGGACGGGAGTGTTCCGCGGTAGTTAAGCGTGTTTTACATCGTTACAGCGGGCAATAGGTGCACGCAGCCTGCGTTAGCGATGAAAAACACCGTTACAGCTGCGAGACTAGCGCGGACGGAAGGGTTCCGCGCAAGTTAAGCGTGTTTTACATCGTTACAGCGGGCAATGTGCGCACCCAGCCTGCGTTAGCGATGAAAAACATCGTTACAGCAGTGGGATCAGCGCGCGCGGAAGGGTTCCGCGCAAGTTAAGCGTGTTTTACATCGTTACAGCGCGCAATGTGCGCACACAGCACGCGTTAGCGATGAAAAACATCGTTACAGCTGCGGGACYAGCGCGGACGGGAGGGTTCCGCGGTAGTTAAGCGTGTTTTACATCGTTACAGCGGGCAATGTGCGCACMCAGCACGCGTTAGCGATGAAAAACATCGTTACAGCTGCGGGACCAGCGCGGACGGGAGGATTCCGCGCAAGTTAAGTGTGTTTTACATCGTTACAGCGGGCAATGTGCGCAAGCAGCCTGCGTTAGCGATGAAAAACATCGTTACAGCTGCGGGACTAGCGCGGACGGAAGGATTCCGCTGCAAGTTAAGCGTGTTTTACATCGTTACAGCGGGCAATGTGCGTACACAGCACGCGTTAGCGATGAAAAACATCGCTACAGCTGCGAGACCAGCGCGGACGGGAGGGTTCCGCGGTAGTTAAGTGTGTTTTACATCGTTACAGCGGGCAATGTGCGCAAGCAGCATGCGTTAGCGATGAAAAACATCGCTACAGCTGCGGGACCAGCGCGGACGGAAGGTTTCCGCGGTAGTTAAGCGTGTTTTACATCCTTACTGGGATTATTTGAAAAAAAAGATATTGCAATCGGTTACAAAGCTGAATTATAATGAATTCAATTAGATGACTAGTATTACTAGTAGTACTAATTAGATTGATATTATTTATTGATATCAATTTGTTCTAGGGATCAATTTGTTATTAGATCATTTGTTATTAATCAATTTGTTATTAATCAATTTGTTATTAAATCATTTTGTTATTAAATCAATTTGCTATTAAATCAATCAATTATCAAAAATCTCATTAAAAAGGATGAACGCTCTATGCAGATTGAGATTAGCCAGACTACATCTTCAGTGGCGATCAAACGAAATCGATTATCTTTTTTTAGGCGCCAATGGCAGTTGTATATCCTAATGATTATCCCGATGGCCTACTTTGTTATTTTTAAGTACATCCCGATGGCGGGGGTTGCGGTTGCGTTTAAGGACTATAACTTGTTCAAAGGTGTCTGGGGCAGTGATTGGGTGGGATTAGACGTGTTTAAAGAAGTTTTTTCTCTACCTCAATTTTATAGAGCGTTCCGCAACACGCTGGTCTTAAACATTTTGGGTTTACTTACGTTCCCGGTCCCCATTATTTTGGCGGTCATGCTCAATGAGATCCGCATTAGCTGGTTCAAACGAGTGAGCCAAACGTTAATGTACTTGCCGCATTTTATTTCCTGGGTAATTGTGGGTGGGATGGCCATTGAACTGCTCTCCACGAACAACGGGACGATTAACGAAATGATTAAGGCGATTGGCGGCCAACCGATTCCGTTTCTGGAAAAGCCAATGTACTGGATATCTACCTACGTAGGAACTGGCTTATGGCACCATGCAGGTTGGGGAACGATTTTGTATTTGGCGGCGCTTACAGGAATTAATAAGGAATTGTATGAAGCAGCGGAAGTGGACGGCGCATCCCGCATGCGAAAGATTTGGCATATTACATTGCCAGGTATCAAGCCCACGATCATCGTCTTGTTCATCCTTCAAATTGGCAACATGGCGAATATCAGCTTTGAACAGCCGTATGTTTTGCAAAATGGATATGTCAAAGATGTATCCGAAGTCATCAGCACGTATGTATACACGGTTGGGATTCAATCAGCGAGATTTGCGCTTGCTACAGCAGTTGGCTTGTTTCAATCAGTGGTAGGGCTTGTTTTACTTTTGACGGCTGAATTTATATCTAGAAGAGTCAATAATCAGGGGATTTTCTAGGGGGGGAAACGATGTATCAAAATCCTACAAATAAAATGGTAGACGCTGCTATCCTTGTTGTAATTGGAGTTTTCTGTTTGTTCTGTGTTGTGCCAATGATTCATATGTTCGCTTTGTCATTAAGTGGGAACAGACCGATTATGTCTGGCGAAGTGACCTTATGGCCTATTGAATGGACCTGGGGCGCATACAAATCGGTGCTTGGAGATTTCGCGATGCTGCGCTCGCTGTTCTTTACGATCTTGCTAGTTGCCGGATATACGCTAGTAACGATGGCCGTAACGGTAATGGCTGCGTATCCACTGAGCAGACGGGATTTTAAAGGAAAACATATCTTCTTCTTGCTCATTATCATCACGATGTTCTTCAATCCGGGAATCATTCCGCATTATTTACTAATCAAACAGCTTGGCATGTTAAATACAGTTTTCTCCTTGGTTGTACCGATCTTGATCAATGCATTTCTCTTGATTATTCTAAAAACTAACTTTTCACAACTTCCTGCCGAATTGGAAGACTCCGCATGGATGGATGGGTGTGGACACTTCCGGTTTTTGCTCAAAATCGTATTACCACTTTCGCTGCCCATATTAGCGACGATTGGCCTTTATTCTGCGGTGGATCGCTGGAATATGTTCCAGGATGCATTGTTTTATGTGAATGATCAGCATCTCTATCCGATTCAATTAAAGCTTTACGAAATGGTCATCAACAGTCAAGCCAACGATGCATCCGCTCAAGAGGGTTTCAACTCCTCGACGCCGATCCCCCAAAGTTTGCAGGCTGCCAGCATCATGTTCTCGACCGTGCCGATCCTGCTCGTATATCCTTGGCTGCAGCGGTATTTCATCTCCGGTATGCTCGTCGGTGCCGTTAAAGGTTGATAGTTTCTCTTCGGCGGACAAGGTACACGGCCTATTACCGAAGGTTCTATATTAAAAATTAGCTGAGATTAAAGGGAGGCAACACAATGCGGAAAATGCTTCATAAATCAGTAAACACGACATTGACTGTAGCAATGGCGTCCTGCTTGGTATTAACTGCTTGCAGCAATTCTTCAAATGGTACTAACGAGAGTAGTTCTCCTGCGGCCGGTAACGCAAGTACAGCTCCAAGCTCTAAGCCTATTACGCTTACCGTAGAGCTTTTTGATAGAGCTAATACTCCCGCTGGTGCTCCTCCAATCACAGACAACTTTATGAYGCAATACATTCAAGAAAACTTCGGCAAACCGAACAATATTACAGTCAAATTCGTAACCGTACCCCGTTCTGAAGAAGTTAAAAAGYTGAATGTTTTGATGGCCTCTAACTCTGCGCCGGATATTGTTTTCACCTATGACAAGCCTACAGTGCAGAACTATGCGCAAAGCGGAGGATTGGCGGATTTGGGTCCAGTGATTGATAAAGTGGGTCCGCAGTTGAAAAAAGTGCTTGCCCCTTCTTTACCAGATGGCATGTTCAATGGTAAACAGTATGCTATTCCTGCACTTCGGGTTATTCAATCCCAGACAACAACGTTTGTGCGCAAGGATTGGCTGGATAAGCTGAATTTGCCAGTGCCGACGACGACAGACCAATTTCTGCAAACGATGAAGGCTTTTAAAGAAAAAGACCCAGGAAATACAGGCGGAAAAGTCATCCCTTACTCCTATATCGATATTTTCCACATGCAGCCATTGATTCAGTCCTTCTGGGATTGGAGCAAAATCACGCCGGCGGATCTGTACGCTACGCCAAACTGGGAGCAGCCCGGTAATAAAGACGGCCTGAAGTTCTTGAATCAAATGTACAATGAAGGTTTGATTGATAAGGATTTTGCACTTGCCTCTGACTTCAGCCAAGCATTCGCGCAGCAAATGGTGAATGGCCTTGCAGGTGCGGGTACGCCGAACACGAATGAACCGGTATATAACGGTTATTATTCTAACTTGAAGAAGAACAATCCAGCAGCCGAACTGGTGGCAATCGATCCGTTCTCAACGAAAGACGGCAAACATCCTAAGCCTAAATATCCTGCTTACGGTGCGTATCTAATGATTCCAAAAGCAAGCCCGAATGTGGAGGCGGCCGTCAAATATTTGAACTGGATGTCTGAGCCCAAAAATATCCTAGCACTTCAGAATGGTAAGGAAGGCATCTCCTATAAACTAGACAGTAACGGTGTTCCTCTTAACCTTGATACGGCCGAAGCGAAACAAATTCTCTATAACTACTATGATTATGCCATCATCCTCAATGGTAAATATGTTAGCCCGGATGAGCCGCAAAAAAATATCGAGGCAAACGCAACGGACCCGAACTTCAAAGATTTTACAGTGAAGAGTATTCAAGCCGGATCTAATGATGCCTATACAATCCCGCGTGTCGATACGCCGATTCAGGCTGAAGTGAAGTATGCCACCATTTTGAAGGATAAAGAAAAAGAAATGTTGACCAAAATCGCCACCGCCAAAACGGCTGATTTCAGTAAGGTGTACGACGATCAAGTGAAGGCTTATATGGAAATGGGCGGCACGGCTGTTAAAGAAGAAAAGAAGAAAGCCTATGAAGAGTTCTACAAAAACCAAAAGTAATGTCATTTAAATAACGGGATCCAAAAGTGGTTGTACAGTAGGATTCCTGTACAGCCACTTTTATCTAACCGCCGTATCGAGTTGCGTCTTTAAAGTGTTAATCTTGTCTGGTATACTAATCATATTAGAGGTATCAGAAGGAGTGTTTGACGGTGGTCTTGTAGCTTCCGGTTTC
>NZ_JBFTQB010000430.1:0-5248 GCF_056398785.1 Paenibacillus sp. 01T422
AAACACCTGAGCAGGCGGCTGGCTATATTAGTATTGCTTATAATAAGTCCGAGAAGCTGAAGCTGCTCATTGATGATTTGTTCGAGTTCACGA
The DNA here is from genome assembly GCF_056398785.1 of Paenibacillus sp. 01T422. NCBI lineage: Bacteria > Bacillati > Bacillota > Bacilli > Caryophanales > Paenibacillaceae > Paenibacillus > Paenibacillus sp. 01T422. The sequence goes on from NZ_JBFTQB010000430.1 coordinate 94, forward strand.
AGTTATCGAATCATGATGAACCTCTTTACAAAGAAGGGGTTGCAATCAATGAGCTACTAGACCAATTGCTTGAGGAGTTTGTCACACTGGCAGAAGAGCAGCAGCTTACGATCAACCGCACGATCCCGAAGGAGAGGCTGTTGGTTCGTATCGACGTGGATAAAATGATTCGTGTCTTCGAGAATCTTCTGGGAAATTCCCTGAAGTACAGCCTGAAGCCGGGGGCGATTACGGTCAGATTGCACCATGATTACCGATATGTCACTCTGCAAGTTAGCAATCAAGCAGAACTGCTTAGTGATGACGCCTTGCATCAGCTATTCGATCGGTTCTATCGGGTTGATGCTTCACGCTCATCCAATACCGGAGGCTCTGGTCTGGGGCTCGCAATTGCCAAAAGTATTGTAGAATCGCACGAAGGTGCCATTTGGGCAGAGCAAGGCAGCGGACAGATTCATTTTTTCGTAAAATTGAAGCTTGTTTAATGAAATAGACGCATAAAGGGGATTTGCTATGAGACCATGGATTGTTGGCCTGATATGTGTAAGTTTACTAGGATTAATAGGCTGCTCAAAGACGATCGAATTTATCGGAAAAACGGAAGAGTGGCAAGTGGAATGTTTAGTTCACCCTTCCGATCATAAGAAATCATTTGTAATCACGTATATTGGAAAAGAAAGTAAGTCTGTTGAAAATGTCAGTTACTCTTTCATTGATAGCAAAAATTTCAATCAAAGTGGTACTAGCGAAACGAGTTCGAGAAATTTGAAAATGAGCGGAAAGTCTACCGAAGAAACGCCTTATGTAGATGAAGATGGGTTTAAACTTCATATCAAGTGGAATGACAAGGAGGACACGATAACTATAGTCAAAAAAGGTTAGCTTCGCGCATATACATACTCAGCCGATTATTACCTCTAAGGTAGAATCGGCTTTATTGTCGTCCGAAAGGCTTAGCCGTCGTTGTTATTGGCAGCTTATGCACTTCGACGCTGGGGAGAAGTAGAATGATTAGCTAAGCTAATGATCGGGTACTAGGAATAGTTAGTACTTCTCAAAACTTATAACTCAAGTACAATGAAAAGTAAGACGAGAGGAGGGTATGCATCATGAAATCGAAATGGATTACGATTCAATTAGGCTATGTACTGGGAGCCAGCTCTCTTCTAACTGCCATTGTATATTTCTTTGCAACCAATTGGGAGCAATTAAACCGCTGGGAGAAGTTCGTACCTGCTTTTCTGCTTATTCTCGGCTTCTATGGGTTATCAGTCTGGCTTTCCCATCAAGCCGGCCGACAGTTTCTGAGTAAGTTTAGCTTGTTTGCAAGCTGCGTTTCCTTTGGTGTAGGGGCAGGGCTCATTGGGCAAACCTACAACTCCCATGCTGATAGCTATACATTGTTTGCAATCTGGTTTATTCCGGCATTTCTTTTTGCCATCTGGACGAGGTGGCAGCCTTTTTACATCCTATCGTATATACTTGGGCATTTGGCTTATTGTTTTTACTTTTTCCCGCAGTGGGGTGAGAGATCAGATTTGGAGGTTGTCCAAATCGCGATTTGGGCAGGATTAGCTGTTGCAAACGGTATTCTCTATCTGTTAACAGAGCGTGGAAAGCTGAACTCGTCGTTTCTGAAGTGGATTACATTTCAAGCGGTTATAGGCATACTGCTCATGCTTTCAAATTCGTACGTATTCGAAGATTATGGGGTGTTCATGAATTTGCCCCTGATTGCTGTTCTTGGGGCAGCAGTATGGTATTCCCATAAGACGCGTAACAAAGTCTATCTGCTGTTCTCAGGTTTATGGATTTCAGCCACGATTATTTTCAAATACATTGAACTCATCGTTCACAATTATAATGAGCTATTTTTCATAGTGAGTTTGCTGTTTGTCATTGTATTCATCGGTGCGAATGTGAAGTTCATGACATTTATCCGTGCATGGCAGCCTGCCGAGAAACCAACGAATGGTGAATTCGAAGGGGAGGCAGGTGAGCACGATAAATCGGAAGGTGATTTTACCAAATGGATTGTGCGCGTTCTCACGGTTTCGGTGGTTATTATTGGCTCGCTGCTAGGCAGCCTGACAGTTATTGGGATTGTTACGTTGGTGCTGGGGTTCGAGAACCCTGAGAATGTGTTGATGGGTTTTGGGCTTGTTGTTGTCGCTGGCATGATCTTTTTGAAAAAGTTAAATGCACTTGTCCGGTACACAATACTGATCAGCGGGCTGCTTCTTGGCGCGGGAGCAGCTATGTTTGCAGAAAATGTCCTGGTCTTATTCGCTTTCTTAGCGCTTACAATAGCTGCATTTATCTACATTGCCGGGATGGTTCATCGCGTCTTTTTCTTCCTTGCTGCCATTTTGATTACAGCCGCGATATTAGCCAATTGGATTGATAGCAGTGTTATCATTTTGTCAGTGATAGCGGGTTTACTATTCGCCCTGTTTGCAGGCGGTCAGGTCATTCGGAATGCTGCAATTAGGCAACCAGTGCTCTATAGCAGCTATCCATCGTTCCTTTTAACTTTGTTTGCATTAACCTTCATGACCGAATCTGGCTGGTATTATGTCACCAATGCCCTGTTTTTTGTTCTTGTGGTGCTTGCCTTAGTCGTTAGCAGACAGCTGCATATTCGCTGGGTTTTCAATTGGTCGATGGGCTTCTGGACAGCTTTCCTCGTGTACAAATATTACGATTTAGCCTGGAAGCTGCTGCACAAATCGGTTACGTTCGCTATGATCGGAATCTTGATACTGATCTTCACCGTGTGGTATGAAAAAAGACACCGTCTGGAAGCTGCCGAACCAGAAGCAGCTGCTGGAGCAAATGATAAGGCGAACCGCCTCCTAATTGCGGTGCTAGTGCTGCTGCAAATCGCGGCGATGTCCATCCAAATCGGCAAAAGTGAATGGCTGCTCTCCCATGGACAGCTCATCAAACTCCAGCTTGAACCGCTGGACCCACGATCGCTTATTCAAGGTGATTATGTGCGTTTGCGCTACACGATTTCTGAGCCGCCTATTTCGGATACGAGCAAAGGCGATGTGACATCTAAGCAGAAAATCTCTGTTGTGCTTGCTCCGAACACAGCTACAGGTGTGTATGAATTTAGCCGCATATACACAAAAGGTGAGGATCTTGCGCCAGGCGAAGTTCGTATTAACGGTACCCGGAAAGGGTACGAAGAGATCGAGTATGGCATTGAAACTTATTTCATCCCGGAAGGAACGGGTCGCAAATACGAACAAAATGCTAAGTATGCGGAAGTGAAAGTTTCTACGAGCGGAGATGCCATTCTTGAGAACCTTGTCCTACAACAAAGTGTTGTTCAATAAGGATTAATGTGGTAAAATAACCCGATCTTTGCAAGCAAAAGAGAGGGGTAGCTGTTCGGATGTGGCTCATGTATTCCGTACTTGCGGCTTTCAGTTTCGGGCTGCGAGGCATTCTGTATCACTGGTCCAGCCAGCAATCATTAAATCGGAATGTGCTGCTATGCGGCACATTTTTCATGGGGGCGCTAATTAGCGGCATCTGCGCCATCCTTTTACAACAAGCTTGGACGGTGTCTGCACTGATTGGCGTTCAAATGGGGCTGTTTTCCTTTGGGGCCAATGCCAGTATGTTCAAAGGTTTTGCCGTAGGGAAAGCGTCGCTGGTCGCGATTCTCACCGGTTTGCCATCCGTTGTTGTGGTATTCGTTGCGTATCTGATTTGGGATGAACGACTAAACATCATGCAGTTTCTTGCCTTTGTCATTATTGTTATCGGGATTTTAGTCGTGCGCTACTCCAATGATATTACGCTCAAAAATTTGCAAGGTGCGGGATGGGGAGCACTGGCTTTAATTCTCTTTGCTGCCAATGACTTGTCAAGTAAATGGACGACTTTGGTATCGGCCCCGTTGTTTCCGACACTGTTCTGTATGTTTGCTACCGGAACCGTTTGTTTTGGTTTATGGTGGTTGAGGGATCAGAAGCAAGATAAGAAGCAAGGTGGCAACGCTCAAGTAAAAGTGGCAGCCGCCTCAGGCTGGACGGAAAGACGGACTTTTCTGTTTGGGATGATCGTGGGCATTACGAATGTGGTCGGCATGATTTTCATTATTCATGGATTTGAACATGGCAAAGCAGGTTTAGTTTCTGCTGTTGTCGCATTGAATGTACTGATTGTTCTGCTGTACACGCGATTTGTTTTGAAGGATAGATTTTCAAGAATGGAACAGTCTGGACTGGCTTTGGCGTTTATTGGCATCTTAATGATGAAATTAGTTGCCTCTTGACAACTTGAAAATATTGAAGTAATATTCAGTCAATTCATAACTTGATATGTAACATTGATGAACAGGACAGTAGTTCTTGTCGGACAGGCGCAGCGAGCCGGGAATGGTGGGAACCGGTACGAATGTCAGGAACGAAACGGACCTGGGAAATGGTCTTCCGAAATGAGCAGTAGGGAGATCCGGCATAAGCCGTTATCGTATGAGGGGTTAAATCTGTAGATTTAACACTTAGAGTGGTACCGCGGGAATGAACAGCTCTCGTCTCTTATTTAGAGACGAGGGCTTTTTTGTATGCAAATCATGTGATTTGGGAGGAAAATATGATGATTCAGCAGCTATTAACCGTTGAAATTGAGCAGCACGTCGAAGCCATGTTCCAGGAGTCCGGGACCCAGCGACCAGACAATTTGAAAATTATAACCGAGCATCCGGCGCATCCGGAACATGGGGACTACAGCTCCAACATTGCCATGCTTTTGGCCAAAATATTACGCAAATCGCCATTGCAGATCGCAGGGGAGCTTCAGAATCGCATCGAACAGAACGGGCTTGTCCAAGGTTTGTTTAGCAAGGCAGCTGCTGTTGCACCTGGTTTTCTGAATTTTTATATCAACTGGGATGCATGGGCTAATGGTGAATATCAAGCTCTAACTAAGCGCGCTACTCCTAGCAAGAAATCCAAAGTGTTGGTCGAACATACGTCCATCAATCCGAACAAAGCCGCGCATGTCGGCCATTTGAGAAATTCCTGTATCGGTGACTCTTTGTCGCGTATGCTTTCGCATGCTGGGTACGAAGTGGAGGTTCACAACTATATCGATGATCTTGGGAACCAATTAGCTGACACGGTTGTAGGTATACTTC
>NZ_JBFTQB010000431.1:0-6736 GCF_056398785.1 Paenibacillus sp. 01T422
CCGCAAAGGTTTGACCGAGGAAAATATCGCCAAAGTTCAACAGCTTGAAGCCGTTGCTGCAGATTTAAACGTTTCTATTGGGAACCTAGCGCTTGCTTGGATCTTGCGTCAACCGAATGTTTCTAGTGCCTTAGTAGGTGCGAGCCGTCCTGCACAGGTTGAGGACAACGTGAAAGCTTCGGATATTATATTATCTACTGATGTTTTAGAGCGCGTGGAAGCAATCATGACGAAGTAATAAGACGAAATCTCTTCAAAGGAGAATAGCTATCATGGAAAAGCGTCTTTATGGTAAAACAGGCATGCAGGTTAGCGTTCTAGGCTTTGGCGGTGCTGAAATCGGCTTTTCCTCGGCTTCAATGGAAGACGTGGACAAGCTTCTAGGCAGTGCGCTAGATGCTGGTTTAAATGTGATCGATACGGCTGAATGCTACAACGTCAGCGAAGAGTTAATCGGGAAGACGGTATCGCACCGTCGAGATGACTACTATTTATTCACCAAATGCGGCCATGCATCTGGGTTTGACCTCCCTGATTGGGACCCTAAGATGCTGGAACTGAGCATAGACCGCAGCTTAAAACGTCTGAACACAGACTATATCGACGTGATTCATTTGCACAGCTGCTCGGAGGAATTACTTCGGCGAGGCGAAGTGATAGAGGTTTTGCAGCGCGCGAAGGAGCAAGGGAAAACGCGTTTCATAGGCTACAGCGGTGATCACAAAGCGGCTGAGTATGCGGTTCAATCCGGCTTATTCGACTCGCTGGAGACTTCGATCAATATTGCCGATCAGGAAGCTATCGAGCTTACCATTCCGGAAGCTATCGAAAGAGGCATGGGTGTGGTTGTCAAGCGCCCGATTGCCAATGCAGCATGGAAAACAGGTGAGAAACCGGAAAGTGCCTATCATCACGCTTATTGGGATCGTTTGCAGCAGCTGAAATACGATTTCTTGCAGACGGAACTGCAGGAATCTATTGAAGTTGCTCTGCGTTTCACGCTGTCTGTACCAGGTGTCCACACCGCTATTGTCGGCACGGCTAATCCGGGGCGCTGGCTGGAAAATGCGAAGCTGCTGGAACGAGGAAATTTACCGGAAGAAGCTTATGCGACTATTCGTAAAAGATGGCAGGAGATCGCCGAAGTCGACTGGATCGGCAAAGGCTAATAGGTCTGCCCACAATGAGGCTGTCCCAAAGAGTTTGGGACAGCCTCTTCAGCATCCCTGCGCATGCGGCAGGGAACGATGTTTTACATCGATCCCGCATCCTCCAGCGTTTGGCATCCGCACGTTCTTCCTCCTGCTTACTCTCACAGGTCCGCTCCCGCCACATCCTCAGCAGATTCCATTCCAGCTGGCGTCTCATACCTAGCCAAAGCCTTCTGAGCGGACTCCAGCATCCTCCGTTGCAAGTGCTCGCCATGCGTGACGCGCACCCGTTTGCCGAGGAAGCGCAGCTTGCTTAGCACATATTCAGCTTCATTGTTGAGATACGTTAACCGAATTGTATACGTACCTTCTTTGTCGTCATAATCGACCTGCTTCTCGAAGCAAGAGAACGCATATAGAATCCGTGACAATTCTCGATTGTATGATTTAATGACGGCGATGGTTGCATGGATGTGACGTTTTTTCAGCAACTTTTCGATTTGTACTTGTACCTCGGCAGCACGGTCAGGGGAGAATGGCAGATCATGAATGGCTTCGATATTGTCCAGCTTTGAGCTCATCATGGCGCGGTGTCTGAGATGATACCAGAGCAAGTACCAGTCTTTTTTGACCTGAGAATATTCGAGTTTATAGGGAAAAGCCATTTCATTAACCAAAATACGCTCATCCTTCACGCGGTAAGTAAGTCTGATGGCACCTTGTCGTGTAATCACTCGGCGGAGTGTGCGCAGCTGCGGATGAAACACATGTTTTTCTTTGCTCCGTGCCTTCTCTGTGAATGCTTCGGACAAATCCAAGGCAGGTTCTACATCCATTACCCGTTGAAGTTTCTCCAAGGTTGCTGGTGTGAAAGCATGCAAGGCAGCACGGTGGCTCAGCATTGTTTTTAACCATGACCGCTCCACGGAAGTCACCATGAACGTGCCTGAGTTCTCCAATCGCATGATCATATCATAGTTAAATATTTTCTCGAACAGGTTCATAATAGCCTGATAACTCCTTCCACTCCGCAATCATCTCCTGCCGGAATTCACTAGGTTCTAGCACCTCACAGCTCGATCCAAAGCTTCGAATCCAAGGCTTTATTTCCGTAGTGCCATTCACGGTGATTTCGTATACGAACGAATCTTCCAGCTCCTCCGTGATTTCTCCCCATTGTCCTTGGAGAAGCACGCGCTCTTTGATGAAATTCGGTCCAGATCGGCCTGGGTTGTAGAAGCGTACTTTTACCGTGACGGCACTCCCTGTGTCTATGACCCAGCTTAGCTTGATTCGCTCCTCTAAATCCAACTTTCTCTCATTAAAAAATGAGGCATCGACCAGCTCATCATGCTCAATCTGTGTCATCCCTTCGATCCGGAATTTACGGATGCCATGCCGCGAATCGTGGGCCAGCAAATACCATCGTCCATACTGGTGATCGTACACGATTTGCAGCGGCAGCGCCTTCTGCAGCTTACCTTCCATTTCCCGCTCGAATAAGGGATTCGTATTTTTTGAAGCGTAGGATTGGCCATTTTTGGGTGAAAAATAAAGAAATTGGATCTTGCGGCGCTGAGTGATCGCAGACAACAATCTGGACAAATGGGCTTCGTCTAGAATCCGGGAGTAGTACTGATATTTATACAGAAATGGCTCTACAGCCGTTAGTTCGGCCGAGTTCCGATTCATATGCTTTTTAAGTCCGTCACGTAGCAAATAGCCTTGTACAGAAGGCACCTGGGTATTGGCCATAACATCAATAAAATCATAGAGATCCGTAAGCTCATCTTGGGAAAGCTCGTCTATGAACGCATTATGTATACGGTATCGATAGGGGCGTGACCCTGAGGTTTTCGTAATGACGCCGACTTCCTCCAGATATTTCAGATCGTTTCGAATGGTTTTCTCATCCGGAAGAGATGCCTCGCTGGGGATGCTTTTACTGCAAGCGTCAAGCAGCTCAATCGCAGTCAAAGGCTGCTCGTTCAAAGCGGCTAGCAGCGCAGCGATCCGTTGACTCTCCGACTCTTTCAGTGATTTGGCCCGAAATAAGAACAGCAGCATGGGATCTGTTGAATCGAAATAGCTGTAGCGCATCATATCAGAGAATTCTTTCCGCTGCGCATCTGGTGCTTGCTGATACACGCGCGAGATGATTTCTTTTAATCGGCGTAATGTTTTATCAAAGGTATGTACCGAAATTCCGAGCCTCTCCGCAAATTGCTGTCGGCTGTACGCCCCACTTGTCAGCACGAACATCCGCAGAAACTGGACTTCTTTATCGAAGCTTTCCCTAGCCACACAATCCCCTCGCTCTTCCTCTAACCTGATCTTATTGTAGCAGGGCTGCGTTTAGGAGAAAATGGAAAAGTTTTCAGCTGTCGTCATACTTTCGCCATGTTCACCTCATCCTAAATAAGCGAAGATAGCTGTAGAAGACAAACGGAGGAGAAACGAGATGGAAATGAAAATGAATCATCACGGCAACAATCATTATGAAATGGAGTTGGCTCATGGTCGCCTTCACGTTTTTGCTAACAACGAAGTGTTTCAATCCTTTGAAAATCGTGTCTATGAAATGGCGGACAACAACCTGCGGATTCCCCGAAATATGCATATGAGCTACACGCCGGATGCCCACGTGGGGATTGGAACGTGCATCGGAACAACGGCTGTTTGGAGTCTAAAAGACGGCTTCGTTTCCCCCTCCATTGTGGGTGTGGATATCGGCTGCGGGATGCGTGTTCATACGACGTCACTGCACAAAAAAGATATACAAGACAAAGGCGTTCGCCGGGAATTGATCAAAGCTATTGAGAAGTATGTGCCGACCAATGAGCGCACGAACACGAATTACGCGGACATTGACATTATGGAAGTCGTGAAACATGGGTTGAAAGGACTGCCAGAATCGTATATTCCGAGTGAACGGTGGATGACGCATGTCGAGGAATCTACTTTCCAGTTCGACCATACTTACCTTGCAAAATTGCCTGCAAAAATCGGCAAATATGCGCATGGCCAGCTAGGGACGTTAGGCGGAGGAAATCATTTTATCGAGATTCAATATTTGGAGATAGCGGAAAAGCATCAGCAGCTGGCAGCACAATGGGGATTATTCAATGGTCAGGTAGTCGTCATGATCCACTCCGGTTCTCGCGCATGGGGGGCTAAATTAGGCCAAGAGTTTACCAAAGTTTTCAGAGAAGCGATGCAAAGTTGGGGGATTGAAAATCCTGACCGGAATCTCTTGTATGCCCCAATTTCGAGCGTTGAAGGACAAACGTACTTAAATCTGATGTATTCAGCTCTAAACTTTGCTGTTAGTAACCGGCATATGATTGCCTTCGGTGTGCGTGAAGCATTCAGGGAGGTTTTTGGAGAAAAGGAAGAGCTGCCCGTGCTCTACGATCTCATGCATAACTATGCGCTAAAGGAATTTCATCGCAATCAGCCGATGCTTGTTCACCGCAAGGGTGCCACAAGGGCGCTGCCAGCCGGACATTTCCTAAATACAGCTGCGTACAAAGCAACTGGTCATCCGGCCTTGATTCCCGGCTCGATGGGTACCTCCTCTTTTATCATGGTGGGGCGAGAGGAAGGGCTCAAGAACTTTTACTCCATCTGCCATGGCGCTGGTAGAGCAAGATCACGAAGAGCAACGAAAGAGCTGGTCACGGTCGATGAGTTTGCGCAATCGCTCAAAGTTGGTACAGAGGAAGAGATACTAGTGAACCATCGTTCCTTGCAAACGATCCTGGATGAGTGTCCGCAAGCCTATAAGGATGTGGATCAGATTATTGATAGTGTGGTTGGCGCTGCCCTTGCCGATGTTGTGGCGACTTGTAAGCCTATGGTTGGGATCAAAGGGGTTTAGACAAATAAGTATAACTAATCTTTCCGCCTCAGGGTGATTGACGTGATGTAGGTTTGGCTCGTATGATGTTTGTAAATGAATGGAAAGGAGGCCGACGATATGATTCGCAATCAAATTTCTATCTGTAAACTGACAATTGAATTAAGAAACATACCTTCGGTCTCAGCCGGGTTTGTGACGAATACGTAAGTCCTCTGTGGAGTGGCTTCAAAATACAGGCAGAACTGAAACAAATCGAACAAGAAGAGGGCGTTCGGATCTTATATGCTTGCGAGTCTGGCAGCAGGGCGTGGGGATTTCCGTCCAAGGATAGTGATTTTGAAGAAACCGCCAAACACATTTCAGTCTCTGGAGAAAAGCAGGATCAGGCTTTAGATGGTTTGTTCCGAGATGCACTGAAGGAGGCTTGGGGTTCATAGAGAGGATAATATTGAATGAAAGAAAATTATGTCCAACAGGTTCAGCTCCCTTCGGGGGTTGTCCATGTTTATGCAGCGCCTGAGCTGTTTAAAACGTTAGATTATCAAATTTTTCAGATGGCTAACAACAATTTGCAGATCCCGAATCAAAAATTTATGAGTTACACGCCAGACGTCCATGTCGGTGTAGGTACTTGCATCGGTACAACGGCGGCGTGGCATACCCACGATGGTTATGTGTCGCCGTCGATTGTCGGCAGTGATATCGGCTGCGGCATGAGAGTGCATATGACGAATGTGCATAAGGATGAGCTCAAAGATGTGAAGCTGCGTCGCAAGCTGGTGAAGACCATTGAGAAATACTTGCCTGTGGAAGATCACGCACGTGGTCACTTCTCTGATGTTCGTTTGGAGCATGTTGTGACCAAAGGTCTGCACGGCTTGCCGAAAAAATATATCCCGGATGGCTATACGCCAAGGAAGGCGACTTCCCTTACACATGTTGAGAGCAGCAAATTTGCATTGGATGAAAATGTGTTGAATCGCTTCCCGAATGCCATCTGGCATCGTTCGCATCGACAGCTTGGCACACTGGGCAATGGGAATCATTTTGCCGAAATACAAGCGATTGAGATCCACGAAGAGAACCGCGAGGTTGCGGAAGCGTGGGGCCTGTTTGACGGTCAAGTCGTGGTTATGATCCATTCTGGATCACGCGCTTGGGGTGGTTCTGTTAGCCAAGTAAGCAGCAGCGACATGGTGAAGGCCATGCGGACGCTGGGATTAGGAACTGCTGATCCGAAGCTGCTTTTTGCACCACTTGAGCATTCGGTAGCGCAGACCTATGTTAATTTGATGTACTCAGCGCTGAATTATGCCGTTGTGAATCGCCATCTCATCGCTTATGCGATTCGTGAGGCTGGTAAAGATGTGTTTGGCTCAAAGTTTGAAATGACGACCTTGTACGATCTCATGCATAACTATGCCTGGGAGGAGAAACATGAGGGCGAGTCCTACTTTGTACATCGCAAAGGGGCAACGCGTTCGCTTCCCGCAGGACACCCGGATAATCCGCAGCCTTACATGCACACAGGGCACCCCGCGCTGATACCGGGTTCGATGGGAACGGCTTCCTATATCATGGTTGGAGCGCCAGGCCGCATCCGCTCGCGAAGTGCAACGAAAAGGTTGATTAAACTGAGTGAATTTGCCGCCTCCATGCGTGTCGGGACCATTGATGAAATCGTTGTGAATCAAAAATCATTAGAGGCGATTCTCGATGAATC
>NZ_JBFTQB010000432.1:0-5216 GCF_056398785.1 Paenibacillus sp. 01T422
GACAAGAACAGCCGATTTATCATCTCATTTTGCTGGCTAAGAATTACCAAGGTTATCAGAATCTGATGAAGTTATGCTCGATAGGGCATTTAGAAGGCTTTCATTATAAACCGAGAATTGATTTGGAACATTTATCCAAGCATTCCGAAGGACTTATTTGTCTGAGTTCCTGTCTAGGCAGTGAAATCTCGCAGCACTTACTGCATAATCGGCAGGATGAAGCGAGACAAGCCGCGGAGCGCTATCAGCGTATTTTCGGAGACGACTTTTTCCTGGAAATTCAAGATCATGGCATGATTGAGCAGAAGAAAGTCATGGTTTCCATGATTGAACTGAGCAAGCAAAACGGTATCCCGTTGATTGCAACGAACGATGTGCACTATGTGACGGAGCCGGATCATGTGATGCAGGATATTTTAATCTGTATTGGTACTGGCAAAACGGTAGATGATACGGATCGGCTCAAAATGGGCACRAGCCAGATGTATTTGAAAAGTGAAGAAGAAATGCGGCGTTTATTCGTGCATGTGCCTGAAGCGCTAACGAATACGGCTGTCGTGGCTTCGCGCTGCGAGCTCGAACTTGAGTTTGGCAAATCGATTTTGCCAAGCTTCCGTCCTATCCCTGAGCAACTTACTTCAGTAGAATATTTGCGAGATCTGTGCGAGATGGGCTTGAAGCAGCGGTATGGTGCAAAGCCGGAGTGGGAACAGCAGGACTCGCCTCTAAGGAAACAAGCAGAAGAACGCCTGGCTTATGAATTAGGCGTCATTGAGAAAATGGGTTTCTCCGATTATTTCTTGATTGTGTGGGACTTCATTCGTTTTGCCCATGAGAAACATATCATGACAGGTCCAGGGCGGGGATCCTCCGCTGGAAGCCTCGTAGCTTATGTGCTGCGCATCACCAATGTCGATCCGCTTCATTATAAGCTGCTTTTTGAGCGCTTTCTGAATCCTGAGCGGATTACGATGCCCGATATCGATATCGATTTTAGCGATGAACGGCGGGATGAAGTCATTGATTACGTCGTTGCCAAATATGGGCATGAGCACGTAGCTCAGATTATTACCTTCGGAACGATGGCGGCCAAAGCGGCGGTCAGAGACGTCGGCCGAGTTTTGAACGTGCCTTACGGGGATGTAGACCGCGCGGCCAAAGCGATTCCGAATCAGCTCGGCATGACGCTGACGGAGGCGCTTCAGGTAAGTTCCGATCTCAAGTCTCTAGTCGCCAGACAGCCCAAGACAGCAGAACTACTCGAGATGGCTAAGCGTGTAGAAGGTATGCCGCGCCACGCATCGACACATGCGGCTGGGGTTGTTATTTCCAGAGAGCCGCTCACACAGTATGTGCCCCTTCAAGAAGGGACGACTCAGACGGCGCTAACGCAATATACGATGGAGCATTTGGAAGCCATTGGACTTCTGAAAATGGATTTTCTAGGTCTGCGGACATTGTCGATTATTGAACGGACCGTGGATTGGATTGCCCAAATGGAGGGCCTGCGTCTGGATTTCGATGAACTGGATATGGACGAAGATGCTGTTACTTACGGGATGCTGAGTAAAGGCGAAACCACCGGCGTTTTCCAATTGGAGTCAACAGGTGTCCGCAAAGTTCTGAAGGATTTGAAGCCTTCTGTTTTTGAAGATATTATCTCCGTTCTGGCCTTGTACCGTCCGGGTCCGATGGAGTTCATTCCTAAATATATTTACGGTAAACACGGTCAAGTGGAAGTGGTTTATCCGCATCCGACGCTAGAGCCGATCCTTAGGGATACGTACGGCATTATCGTGTATCAGGAGCAAATTATGCAAATTGCCTCCTCGATGGCCGGCTTCTCCTTAGGCGAAGCGGATTTGTTACGGCGTGCGGTTTCCAAAAAGAAGCGGGAAGTACTCGATGAAGAACGTGCCCATTTCGTGAAAGGCAGCTTGCAGCAAGGTTTTAGTGCGGAAGAAGCGAATCATGTCTACGATATGATTGTTCGTTTTGCCGACTATGGCTTTCCTAGAGCGCATGCTACGGCATATGGGGTACTGGCTTTTCAGACGGCGTATCTCAAAGCGCATTACCCGATTTATTTCATGGCCTCCATGCTAACGGCTGTGATGGGGAATCACAGGAAGGTAGCCGAATATGTAGATGAGTGTAGGCGTACGAAAATTGCTGTTCTTCCACCGGATGTGAATATGAGCGGAACGGTGTTTACGCCTGATCCTCAAACTGGGGCGATCCGGTTTGGGCTTGCAGCAATCAAAAATGTAGGTACGCAAGCGATCGATGCTATTTTATTTGAACGCAAGAAGTCTGCCTTCGAGAGCTTGCTTGACTTCTGTAGACGTGTTGATTTGCGAGTCTGCAACAAGCGGGTTATCGAATCATTGATTCAGGGCGGGGCATTTGACTCTTTGGGAGGTCATCGTGCTCAGCTCATGGCTATTTTGGACGAAACGATCGCTTCTGCTACCAAATGGCGCAAGGAGCGGGATGACTTGCAGCTTCACCTCTTCGGCTTTGTCGAAGAGCCGAACTGGGAAGTTGAAGTTCCGAATATTCCCGTCATGCCGCAGAGCAAGCAGCTGGAACTTGAGAAGGAACTTCTCGGGATGTACATCTCGGGGCATCCGCTGGATGCCTACGCAGAGCCTCTTGAGGAGATGGAGGCGGCCATGCTCCACCAGCTCGCTGAGCTGCCGGATAACAGCGAAGTTCTCGTCGCCGGGATGATCCTCTCGAACAAGACGATCGTCACCAAGAAGGGGCAGCCCATGGCCTTCATGGAGCTGGAGGATCGCATCGACAAGGTCGAGGTGGTGCTCTTCCCCGAGACCTGGAAGAACGCAGCTCCGCTCGTGCAGAAGGGCAGACTCGTCCTCGTTCGGGCGAAGCTGCAGCTGCAGGACGAGGATCCGCCCAAGCTGCTCGCAGAGCAGGTGGCCGCGCTGGACGACCCAGCGGCCATTCAGCGGCTTCGCCGGCAGCCTGGGGCGCCTAGGCGCGCTGTTGGCGCAGCCAGCACTCAGCCAGCTCGCGCGGCTGCCGCATCTGGGGCTGCGCGCAGCAGCACCCCTGTCAAGCAAGCGGCCCCGCCAGCGGGCCGCCAGGCAGCCCCTGCGGAGGCGAAGCCGCAGCGGGTGTTCGTCAAGATCTCGGCTGATTGCGAGCAGCCGGATAAGCTCTTGCAGCTGAAGGCGCTGCTGAAACTGCACAAAGGGCCGCTCGCGGTTGCGCTATTCTACGAAAGCAGCAACAAGCTTTTGGCCCTGAGCGACCAATATTTGATCGATCCCTCCAAGGATCTGATCCGGATGATCGAAACGATCATGGGTAAAGATTCTGTAAGGGTGAAATAAAGCCTCCTTCCTCCGCATATGAATAGGAACCCGGCATTTCAGGGGCATTCCATGTGTAGGAGGGGGACTTATGACCGAACAACATATGATCCAATTGCTGCAAAAACGCGGTGTGACAGTGGAACAAATTTCCGAAATTGTGTTCAAGCTGCAGAAGCCCTATAATGATCATCTGACGGAGCAAGAATGCACCGACAGTGTAATGGCTGTACTCGCCAAGCGGGAAGTGCAATATACGCTGTACACGGGCATCGCGCTGGATGAGCTGGCAGAGAAGAAGCTCTTGCCGGAACCTTTGCAATCCATCCTTGAGGCAGACGAACCCTTGTTCGGTGTCGATGAAACACTGGCCCTAGGCATTGTGCATGTATACGGAATGATCGGATTAACCAGCTTTGGCTACCTGGACAAAGAAAAAATGGGAATTATTCGGAGTCTTAATGATGATAAAAGCTCTGTGCATGTTTTTCTGGATGATTTAATATGCGGATTAGCGGCTGCCGCGTCTGCCAGAATCGCTCATCAGAATGAGCATGCGCCTGATTATAGCAGTAAAATACGTCTGGACTAACTTGTTAGTTCAGACTTCACTTTTTTTTCATGAATGTGCTCTGTTGCGGGAAAAAGAGAAATTATGATATCATTATTCCATTGTGTGTGCCTATGCTTATTACAGGATGTTTATTATCATCGTACTAAATGCCCTAATCCATGTAGCAGTACTTCATAGGAGGTTTTTTTTCATGTGGACGGTGATATACATAGCTCCTACCGCGAGAATTGCAGAGCGGATTAAACAGAGGCTGACGGAAGAAGGATTTCTCGTACAAGTAAGGGGTATCTCCTTATCCAAAAATCAGTTCGAAATTGTCGTTCCCGCAGGGGAAGTTGAAGAAGTGCAAGAAGTACTCAATTCTATTTTACATAGATAATGAAAAGTAGAAGCAAGTAACCTGGCTTGTCAGAGATTCACGATAATAGCCAATTTAGAGGTGGAAATGTGCTAAAGGATTTATTTCAAAAGCGTAAATACGCAACGATTCCTTCTGAGAAAACAAAAAGGGAAATTCCCGAAGGGTTAATGAATAAATGCCCGAAATGCGGTACCATTCAAACGAGTAAAGAGCTAGAGAAAAACCTGAAAGTGTGTACAGCTTGCGGCTACCATTATCGTTTAAGCGCATTGGAACGTATTCAATTAACGCTCGATGAAGGCCAGATTCTGGAATACGATGCGGATATGATTTCTGAGGACCCTTTGCAGTTTCCTGATTATGTTGAGAAATTAGATAAAGCGAAGAGCACGACGAAATTACAAGATGCGATTATTACCGGTGAAGGCACAATTGGCGGCTATCCGGTCGTGATTGCAGCAATGAGCTTTGACTTTATGGGCGGATCACTTGGGTCCGTTGTAGGAGAGCGAATTACGAGAGCAGTGGAAGCTGCCATCGAGAAGAAAGTTCCTATTATTATTTATTCCACTTCAGGTGGCGCTCGTATGCAAGAAAGTATTCTTAGTTTGATGCAAATGGCCAAAACAAGTGCAGCCATATCCAAGCTTAGCAACGCAGGCGGGCTCTTTATTTCCGTCATCACGGATCCGACATTTGGCGGTGTTTCCGCAAGTTTTGCGATGCTGGGTGACATTATTATCGCTGAACCAGCAGCACCGTTTGGATTCACAGGCCGCCGTGTTATTGAACAAACCATTAAACAAAAGCTGCCGGACAATTTCCAAACATCAGAATTCAATCTCGAGCATGGTCAGCTCGACAAGGTCGTGCCCCGCAAGGATCTAYGACCTACGTTAATCAAGCTGTTGGACATGCACGGAGTGAAGGGGGAGGCGACTTA
>NZ_JBFTQB010000433.1:0-5197 GCF_056398785.1 Paenibacillus sp. 01T422
TCCCGATCTCGAATAGCCAAGATACCCCGGGCCCTATGACTAGAACGGTAGAAGAGACGCAGCCATTTTGTTGGGAGTAATGACAGGAGTCGATGAGCGGGATTCTAGCACTCTCAAAAGCTTAAACCACTCTTATAAGGATTACACGCAGTTCCTCGATAAAAGCTTTTTAAAAACTACGACGGCAAGATCATGTAACAGGATTTTCCAACCCCATTGGCGAAGTTAATGATGTAGTTAATTTTCACCAAAGGGGTTGTCTACTTTGCTCGTTAAAGATCGTCTTCGCCCAACTAAAAAAATATATTTCAAGTCTGAGATAAAGCATTGTCCCCATTGTGAATCGAAATTACGCCGTTCCCACACGGCATGGCATAAGAAGATTGCCACACTAAATGAAGTTATTGAAGCATGGAGCATGGCTTACAAATGCGTGAATGTAAACTGCTCGAATCTTGATGCTCTCTTTAAATCGGCTGAAGCTGAAGCATTAAGTCCTAAGCATTCCGCTTATGGATTCGATGTGCTCTGCTTAGTTGGTGAACTTCGCTTTAAGCGCCATATGACTCGTAAGGAAATCGCCGATGAACTCAATGAACGCGGCGTACTTACTTCCGAAAGATCGGCACAAAATCTTTACGAAAGATACCAAATACTACTCGCGGCAAGTTTGGATGATCACGTGAAAAATACACTTGCCGAAGTTACTGAAGAAAATGGCGGCATTGTCTTATCGATGGATGGTGTTCAACCTGAGAAAGGAAACGAAACGCTTTATGTGATCCGTGAAGTATTCAGCGGAACAGTTTTAGTCGCACGGAACATGAAGAGTGGAACAGCAATCGAACTACAAACGCTTATTCAACCGATCATTGATTTAGGCTATCCAATTGTTGGTATTGTGAGTGATGGTCAACAATCCATTCGTCTGGATATGGAGACATTATTGCCAGATGTTCCTTACCAATATTGTCAGTATCACTACTTAAAAGATATTGCCAAACCAGTCGTTGACATAGATCGAAAGCTCAAAACAGAGCTGAAGAAAAGTATGCGCGGGATTCGAGATACCGAGCGTAAAATTGAACAAAGCGATTCTCTAGAAGTAGAAGTTGCTAAAGGATATGTCGCAGCAGTTCGCTCGTTGTTACTAGAGGATGGCAATCCTCCTCTCGATTTACCCGGCATGAGAATTTACGAGAAAGCTCAAGCGATTCAGGCCTCTTTACAAAAATGCCTGAGTAAAAAAGGGGCCCTCTCTACTTGAAAATGTTTTCAGAATATTCAGTAAAATAATCAATCTTCAGACTCACTATGAAGCTGTAAAGCGCTGGATGCAGCCGATCCGTCATATCGTAGAAATCTTTGAACCCAGCATGGATAAGACCACGGAGAACGTACGATGGGAGATGACCGAGCTACTAAATTGGGTAAAAGAAACCTATACAGAAGAACACGACGCACCTATGGTTACCAATTTACTAAGCTACTCTAGAGGCTTCTGGAAAGGGCTTTTCACTTGCTATGATGAGTACCATGTCCCAAGAACTAATAATGACTTGGAGCGATTTTTCCGTGCTACGAAAACAGCACACCGTCGAATCACTGGTCTTAGAAATTGGAACGAGTACATCTTACGAAATGGAGAAATGATTGTTCTCGTCCAGGACGCACTAAAATAGAAACCATCCTGGCTCGATTAAAAAGCGTTGGATACGATAAATATAGAGTACAGAAACAAAAATGGCAGAATCGCTTACAAGATAGCGTAAAACGTAAACGATTTAGGCGGGATCCAGAAAAGTACCTAGAAAGCCTAGAAAAACTATGGGATGCACAGTGCGTTCGCTGATCTTGCCGTCGTAGTTAAAAAAGGCTAGAATTGGTATCCCGAGATTTTATTATCAGAACTTGGATCCAGAGAGATTAGAGATCATGGAGTCAGCTATAGCTCTTTTGAAAAAGGAAGAGGCTACTATTATCGACCCTGTTTCTCTTCCTTGTGAGCTGGTAAACTGGAATTTTGATGTTAAGCGTCATGAGTTTAAAAAGTATGTCAATGATTACTTAGCCAGACTGCCCGCATCTGTACCTGTGCATACATTGTCGGAAGTGATAGCGTTTAATCATAATCATGCGGATGTTGCTTTGAAATATGGCCAATCCCGCCTCTCCAACCCACATGCCATTTAACAAACAGAAAGGCCCTAATTTTCTAGTTTCCAATCATGATGGAAGTTATTCTTCGATCCGAAAAGGGACAAATCGAAGATGCATTCGATAGGCTGAAGGAACAGGATATTATCATTGATTATAAGGTCCGTAAACAAAGTAACAGGAAAAAGTGGATTGACATCACTCCTAGTAAATGGATTATATCGGATAACATTAAAAAACTGAGTTAGTAAGAATATAAGTAAGCAATTCTAAGGAGCTCATTCCCAGAGCTCCTTTTTTTATATGAACCTTATGGAGGGTATATTTAATGACTTGTGTGTACCGCCAAAAAGATGGGAAAATAACTGGTGAGCATCTTATTCCATTGGCTCTTATCGACTTGTTTCCTGAGTGTGAGTTCAATATCCATAGAAGTATTCAGTACAATGATGGTGGTACTCCTGAACCTTTAACAGATTACTATAAAACAGAGAAGGTTGTCATAAACGATGTTTGTGAAATGTAATAGTGGTCCACTTTCGGCGTTAGACATATATGGCTCGCAAGTAATCAAAGATTATTTCGTACAAGAATATGGAAAGAAGATGAAGTAACCCTCAACCTAGACTTATCATTGCTTTCACACTGGTCAGGATCAACGGAGATAGTTTTATGGTACAAATAGGTTCAATTCATATTTTTGGAATCCACTTTAAAACGAATGCTCTAGTGAGAGTTCCGGTCAACATATAGAAAATGAACGAATAAAAGTAGTTCCAGCCATAATAAGCAACAGCATCAAGCCAGATAGAAAATGGTTCGCCAATAAATGCAAAAATAAGAGCTTGCAAGAATAAAGCAACGGAGAGTTTTTTCCAAGTAGGAAAATATTGAAAAATCAACATTTGAGCTACGGGTACAATCGAAAAATCAAAAGGTAGCTCGAAAACAGAGTACGGTATTAATTTTGTAGGATAGATACAGATACCAAAGTCTGCACCAAATTCGTCAGTAATAATTGAAATAATCAGCACGATTAGTCCAAAAAACCAAATAAACAATGGAAAGGAGCTAGCTTTAATTGAATATACATCTAAAACAATGATTGAACTAAGGAAACGCGACGGAGTGCGGATGAGGCGAAAAATTATGCTCCCTAGCGATTCGATTACCGAATTGATTTGTGTATTTTCGGGATGGCCGTTTGAGTGAGGTTGAATAGGTTGAGGAACGGGACTCCAATGGGGGTTCCGTTTTTATTTTTATTATTGTTTAGGGATTAAATTAAGCGGCAGATTTTCTCGTGGAAACACGAAAAATGTTACTGATTGGTGGAAACTTCTTTTATCAGGGTAGCTCTAAAATATTGGCGGAGCATTCAAAGTCATAAATGATTTAATGAATAATAAGGATGTAATTGGGGGATAATTCCATCGAATATGATGTTTAAGAAGGGGAGCATTGTTAGTTATGGATAATGAAAAACATACAATCTCACTTTCGGTAATCCGTAATATTGACGTGCTAAGGAACTTGTTCGGGAACAACGAACAGCTTGCCTTTCATTATTTTGAAAGAGATGGGGAAAAACCGTTTGGGGCGATTGCTTATTTAAAAGTCTTAATAGACACGGAGTGGCTGCAACAACTTATTCTTCCGCGTATTGGCCAGCGTATCCAGGGGGAAGAAATTTCAGCTAATTCGCTTATCGATGCCGCCAAGGATCAAGGCATTACACGAATGGTACCCAATATAGAAGATGCGGTGCGGATCATCACGGACGCTGGGATTGTTTTGTTCGCTGAAGGCCAAATTCAAGCCTTTGGAATGAATCTTCCTGGATTCGGAAAGAGATCCATTAAAGAGCCAATGTTAGAGGTAAATGTCCGAGGACCTCGTGCAGGTTTTATAGAGGATTTGGATACGAATGCTGGACTAATTTATCGACGTTTGAAAACTCCTCAACTTAGGTCGAAAACTTTTACAGTGGGTCAAGAAAGCCGAACTGATGTCATGGTGCTTTATCTTGAGAATCAAGTAGATCTTAGTGTATTACATGAAATAGAGCGAAGGCTAGAATCTGTATGTCTAAATGTTGTTGTAGACAGTGCTCAGATTGAGGAATGGATACAGGATAGTGTCTACTCACCATTTTCCCAAATACAGAACACGGAAAGACCAGACCGAGTTGCGACAGCCTTAAATCAAGGAAAAGTAGCGATTTTAACGGACGGTAGTCCGAATGTTCTTTTAGCGCCCGCTATATTTACAGATTTTCTACACCCAAGTGAGGACCTGTACGAAAAGTTTTATTTTGCGGATTTCCTTCGAGGTTTGCGTTTAATAACGCTTTTCGTGTCCTTGTTTCTTCCGTCAGTCTACATTGCATTATCTACTTTCCATCTTGAGATGATCCCAACACCGCTTATGCTGACATTTGTTTCGGCTAAATCAGGCATCCCATTTCCTACAATTCTTGAAGCCCTAATTATGGAAATTGCATTTGAAATTTTAAGGGAAGCAAGTGTAAGGCTACCACAAACAGTCGGTCAATCTATCAGTATCGTTGGAGCGCTCATTATCGGGGAAGCTGCTGTTCARTCAGGCATCGTGTCGAGATCCATGGTAATCATCGTGGCAGTAACTGGAATTGCGTCGTTTACAATTCCGTCTTTCAATACTGCTATTACGCTTAGATTGCTCCGTTTTCCACTTATGTTTATCGCTGCTTGGACCGGTGTGCTCGGCATTTCGCTCAGTATGTTCGCTCTTGTCCTACATTTATGTTCACTAAGGTCATTCGGCACATTATTTATACCTACGCCTGAACCAAAGCACTGGCGGGATTTCGTTGGCCACTTTGTATTGCTTCCAATCAAGCTTCGTRAGTTATCAAAAATGCAAGCTTCTGCTGTTGCTGCGAAAGGATCCGAACATGAAGAAGTTTAGACGTGCACTGTTGATGTTCTTGATGATGACATTTCCAGTAGGATGTTCTTCGGATATTCGCGAAATAAGCGATATTGCGCTTGTCATGCTG
>NZ_JBFTQB010000434.1:0-5179 GCF_056398785.1 Paenibacillus sp. 01T422
GGTACAGAATTTTGATGAAGAGATGGTACAGAATTTTGATGAAGAGATCAAACGTAAAGATAAGCAGATCGAGAAGCTAAACAAGGATATTAAACGAGTACAGCAAGGATTCGTTATGGAAATCTTCACACCAGATGAGGCTCGAAAACAAATTGCATCCTTTAAGGAGCAGATCGCATTACTTGAAGAACAAATCGAAACCATGACAGCAGAGAACAATATGTCAGAACAAGATAAGGTCTCTACTCGCATTGAAAACATGAAACGGTTTCTAATCCATGGTGACAACATTCCTGAAAATGAAGCAAATGATATTCTTCGTGAATTCATTGACACAATCATCTACACTAAGGATGGTAATGAGATTAATTTGAAAATCATTATGAAAGAATGAGAAAGTTTCTGGTTAATCACCAGTGACCATTGCTCTGCAATAATAACAGTTAGAATTCTGCGGCTACTCTCAACCACAGGTTTTTATCATTTACTCTGTTCGCTGAATATTACGGTTAAAAAGAGTCAACATTCCGATGATTATTAAACCAGCCCTCCGGAAAAAATGAGCCACACTTCCGGCGATGGAAGCCACCTTATTAACTCGGCTTCGAAATCGTCACCCACATGGTACCATAAGGACAATTCGAGGTATGTAAAATGAGTACTGAAAATACCCCGTTGGTTTACAAGCCTAAAACGTGCTCTTACTGTAGTTCATAGGATATGATACAATGTACTATAGTTGTTTATAAATGGCACTTTACTGAATAATTAAGACTGCGCGTTTGGATTTAGGTTTTTCTCAAGAGAGACTTGCTCGCGAACTTCATGTTGGATTTATACCGGTGAATGCCAGGAGAAAAACCTTATCATGCTTTAATTGAGCTTTGAAAAAGTAGAAATATAAGTTCTGAACAGATTGAGTTGATTGTTGGAACATAATAGACATGAGTCCTTGAAGAATACGAGGAGATTAAATATGAAATCTGAAAAGCAAATTGAAGTAGACTTTATTAAAAAACTACAAGATTTAAAGTACACATATCGAGAAGACATTCGAGATAAAGTGTCTCTTGAGGCTAATTTCAGAGAACATTTTGAAAGATTGAATCGTGTTAAGTTAAGCGATTCTGAATTTGCACGTCTCAGGGACAGCATTATCACTGCAGATGTATTTGTGGCCGCTAAAACGTTACGAGAAATTAATRCTTTCAAACGCGATGATGGAATACCTTTACAATACACTCTAGTAAACATTAAAGATTGGTGCAAAAATGAATTTGAAGTAATAAATCAGTTGCGTATCAATACAGACAACAGTAACCACCGGTATGATGCTATTATTCTAATTAACGGTGTACCTGTAGTTCAAATTGAATTAAAAGCTCTACAAATTACACCCAAAAAAGCAATGGAGCAGATTGTTGATTATAAAAATGATCAAGGCAATGGGTATACCAACTCACTTCTTTGTTTTATGCAGCTTTTTATTGTTAGCAATGAAACAAAAACATACTACTTTGCCAATAACCACATAGAACACTTTTGTTTTGATGCAGATGAAAGATTTTTGCCAATTTATGAGTTTGCAGATGAAAAGAATAAAAAGATAACGAATCTGTATGACTTTGCGGATAGATTTTTGCCTAAATGCACCCTCGGGCAATTAATTAGCCGATATATGGTTCTTGTTGTAAGTGAACAAAAACTGATGATAATGCGTCCTTATCAGATTTACGCTGTTAAGGCGATTATGGATTGCATTGAACAAAACCGTGGTAACGGCTACATTTGGCATACTACCGGAAGTGGAAAAACACTGACCTCTTTCAAAGCATCTACACTATTGAAGGACAATCCTGAGATTGAAAAGTGTTTATTTGTCGTTGACAGAAAAGACCTCGACAGACAAACGCGCTTAGAATTCAATAAGTTCCAAGAGGGCTGCGTCGAGGAAAACACAAATACAGAAAGTTTGGTTAGGCGTCTTACTTCTGACGACTATAAAGACAAGGTGATTGTTACCACCATTCAAAAGCTTGGATTAGCCCTTGATGAGGACAGTAGACGTAACCAAGAGAAAAAGAAAAAAGGTGAACTCACCTTTAAAGAAAGATTAGAGAAACTCAGGGATAAACGAATGGCAATTATATTTGATGAATGCCATCGTTCCCAGTTCGGAGATAACCACGATGCCATAAAGACCTTTTTTCCGAAAGCGCAGCTTTTCGGCTTTACCGGAACACCAATTTTTGAAAAAAACTCCACATATAAGAAAATTGATGGTACCGTGGGCTCTTACAGAACAACAGAAGATGTATTTCAACAGCTGCTTCATCCCTACACCATAACAAATGCAATTGACGATGGTAATGTATTGCGTTTTCATATCGATTATTTCAAACCAGAAGATGATAAGAAGGCCGCCAAAGTATCCTCTAAGGAATATAAGCGAGCAGTTGTAGAAGCAATCTTATTAAAGCATGATGCAGCAACATATAACAGACGGTATAATGCACTCTTTGCAACATCTTCGATTAATGACGCAATTGAGTATTTTGAACTGTTTAAAACTCTGCAAGAAGAACTCAAAAATAGTGGAGATGAGAAATTTAATCCACTAAATATTGCTTGCGTCTTTTCTCCTCCAGCTGAGGGTAATAAAGATGTGAAGCAACTTCAAGAAGATCTTGTACAAGAAAAAGCCGATAATGAGCAGGAGCCCGATAAGAAAAAAGCAGCTCTGAAAGCTATTATTGATAATTACAACGCTCAATATGGTACGAACCACAGCATAAACGAATTTGACTTGTATTATCAGGATGTTCAAAAACGTATTAAAGACCAACAATATACGAATGCAGATTACCCGCACAAAAACAAAATTGATATCATTATTGTTGTGGATATGCTGTTAACTGGCTTTGACTCTAAGTATTTAAATACTCTGTATGTTGATAAAAACTTAAAGCAGCACGGCTTAATTCAGGCTTTCTCAAGAACAAATCGTGTTCTAAATCCCACAAAACCATATGGTAACATTATTGACTTTAGAGGGCTCGAAAATGAGGTCGATGATGCTATCAAACTCTTTTCCGGGACAGAAAGCAGCGAGAAGGTAAAAGAAATTTGGCTTGTTGATCCGGCTCCTGACGTGGTTCAAAAGTTGGATAAGGCAGTTGCCCACCTTGAAAAGTTTATGGAATCACAAGGGTTGGAGTGTAAACCGGAAGAAGTAAGTAACTTGAAAGGTGATACTGCTCGTGCAGAGTTTATTGATAAATTTAAAGAGGTGCAGCGACTTAAAACGCAGCTTGATCAATATACAGATATAAAAGAAGATCAAGCAGCAATTATTCAAAAATTGCTGCCTGAGGACACCTTGCGTGCATTCCGTGGGGCATATATTGAGACGGCTCAAAGGTTAAAGGCGCAGCAAGGAAAAGGTACTGCGGATAAGGCACCAGAGATTGAACAACTCGATTTTGAGTTTGTTTTGTTCTCCTCTGCCATTATTGACTATGATTATATCATGTCGCTGATTTCAGAATATACACAGCCTGATGTTCCAAAAAAAGAAAAAATGACCAAGAAAGAGTTGATTGACCTTATATCTTCAACCTCTAACATGATGGATGAACGAGAAGATATAGAAGAATATATCAACTCTTTGGAAGCTGGCAAGGGATTGGATGTAAAATCCATAAGGGAAGGTTATCAAAAATTCAAGGCAGATAAATCGGTTAAAGAATTAGCTACAGTTGCAACCAAACATGATATGGAGCCGGCCTCATTGCAAGCATTTGTTGATAAGATTATGGAGCGTATGATTTTTGATGGTGAGAAGTTAAGTGACCTTTTAGAGCCTCTTGGCCTTGGCTGGAAAGACAGAACAAAAAAAGAATTGGAACTGATGGAAGATTTAATTCCGTTGCTGAAAAAGGCAGCCAATGGACGTGAGATTGTGGGGTTAAAGGCATATGAGTAATAAAGAGATAAAAGCGTTGCCAAAGTTAAGATTTCCTGAGTTTTTAAATGATGGYGAATGGAAAAATAAAAGACTTGGGCAATTATTGACTATTGGGAATGGTAAAGATCATAAACATTTATTAGATGGGAATATCCCTGTCTATGGTTCTGGTGGATACATGAGATCCGTAAATGATTACTTATACGATGGGGAAAGCGTATGTATTGGAAGAAAGGGAACAATTAACAGGCCTATTTTTCTTAGCGGAAAATTTTGGACCGTTGATACTCTTTTTTATACGCATTCTTATAGAAATTTCGTTCCAAAATTTGCTTATAATATTTTTCGGAAAATAGATTGGTTGAAATACAACGAAGCTGGAGGAGTTCCAAGTTTATCTAAAGCAACTATAGAAAAAATAAAGGTATTCATACCAAAAGCAATAGCCGAGCAACAAAAAATAGCTGAATGTCTATCCTCACTTGACGACCTCATCGCCGCTGAGGATAAAAAGCTTGCAGCTCTGAAACTACATAAAAAAGGCTTACTGCAGAAGTTATTCCCCACCGAAGGAAAAACTGTGCCTGAATGGAGGTTTCTAGAGTTTAGGAATTACGGTGAGTGGGAGGAAAACTCTTTTAAAGCATTTATAAAATTATATAGAGGCAGTTCTCCGCGTCCAATACAAAATTATATCACTAAGAATGATGGCGTTAACTGGATAAAAATTGGTGATACAAAGAAATCTGATGGATTTAAAATTCGCAGTGTAGAAGAACAAATTACACATGAAGGCGCTCAGAAATCTCGATTTGTAGCAAGTGGAGAACTTATACTTGCTAATTCTATGAGTTTTGGAAAAACATATGAGCTTGAAATATCTGGTTGTATCTATGATGGTTGGTTTGTATTAAGAGAGTATGAAAAACATTTCAACAAACAATTTTTGTTACAACAATTAAATTCAGATTATCTTCAAAAGCAGTATGCTGCGCTTTCGACAGGCGGAGTTGTTCAAAATATAAGCAGCGATATTGTTTATGCAACATTATTGAAACGCCCGCATTTGAAGGAACAACAAAAAATTGCTGATTTCCTCACATCTATTGATTCTTATATAGCCACCCAATCAGAAAAAATTGAAACATTAAAATCTCATAGGAGGGGGTTAATGCAAGGGTTATTTCCTTCTATTGAGGAGGTGGGGGAATG
>NZ_JBFTQB010000435.1:0-5150 GCF_056398785.1 Paenibacillus sp. 01T422
GCTATAAGCAGTACTCCATTCTTTCATTCTTATGTATACAACATTATAATCCAATATTCATATTACGTAATTAACACTTGAATGTCCAGTTCCCCAATGCTTTCCATAATCAAAGGAATGGTCAGTGCCCTCTTCGGTACAAAACCAGCAGCCGTTGCTGATTGAACCAGCTTCGGAGGCGTGATATCCACCCTTACCCCTTGATTAAATAACATGGTGCTTGCATTCCCGCTAATCATATTGCCTAGCTCCGATATAGCGCTCTTACCCATTTCGTCCATTTCCGTAATTACAAACCCGCCCATCATCGCGGAAACCATCTTCAAAGCGACGTCCTCAGCCAAGCCGAATACGATATCGCCTTCCATTTGTCCGGTCATCCCGATTTGGATCCAAATATACTTTTCCACAAATTTGACGTCTTTGACGCCGAGCTGCCCTGTAGTTGGGCGAATGTTAGCAACCTGCTCGATGACAATTCTAGCCGACTCCAAAAAAGGATTAATGTACTCAGCCTTCATAGCTCCGCTCCGATCTCATTTGTGAATAAGTTCCACGAAAAACGACCTTTTTCAACATTATACCTAAAATACTAGGACAAGTATACTGTATTTTTTCATAAAATAGTTCCTTATACTCACATACAGACACTCTCCCTACCTTCATACTAAAATTGTCGAATCTGGATTTAATGATCTTAATCAGCAGGAAATACAGCGAGTAATCTGGAAGAATATATAAATATGTGTCGAATCCTGATATGCTTGCAGGGTGTTCGTCCTTTTAAAGGAGAGCTGAAAGGCAACCATGATGAAACAGAAAACGACAAATAATTATTGCACGTTATATCACCTTACACTTGTCTATCATATTATTGCTCTGCTGCTAATCGGTGCGGACTTCTTTATTATTCATCAGCTTCCTTATGTCATTGAGCACCAGTTCATGCGACTGGCCATCGATATCGTCGTTCTTGGCACGATCGTCGGACTCGCTTGGTACGGACTCAGAAGAGTCAAAAAAGAAGAAAACGCGATTCTGGAAACCGCAGAGCGGTACCAATCGCTATACGACAACCACCCGGACTCGATAATTTCTTTTAGTCTAGACGGTGAAGTGCTGTCAGCCAACCACGGGCTCGAAAGCCTCTTGGGTCTTGGGCGCGAGAACTCCACGACTTCTTTTATTCCAATGATCAACCCGCCCGATTTACTTAAAGCTTTGCATCATTTCCAAGTGGCGTCAGCCGGAATGCCGCAAAATTTCGAGGCTGCTTTTATTCATCAAAGCGGAATTCCGATTCCATCTAATGTGACGTTCGTCCCGACGAAGGTCGATGGTCAAGTCGTAGGGATTTACGCGATTCTCAAGGACCTTACAGAGGTTAAAGAACAGAAAAAAGTCATCGACAAGCTCTATAAGCAAAATCAGCTCATCCTCAACTCGGTCTCCGAGGGCATCTATGGGATCGATATGAGCGGCCGCACAATCTTCTGGAATCAAGCCGCTGAATCTATAACCGGCTGGAAAGTGGATGAAATGCTCGGCAGGCAAATTCATAATCTAATTCGGCCTGAGAAGACCGACGGCACCCCTTTTTCACGCGAGGAAAGTCCCATTCTGAGTACAATTCTGAATCGGGATGCTCCCACTATGAAAGAGGACCTGTTCTGGAGAAAGGATGGCACGGCCTTCCCTGTCGAGTTCATGTCGAGTCCCATTCTGGAGGAGAAGGGGCACATTCTCGGAACCGTTATTACATTTAAAGATATTACCACTTTAAAAAAGACCCAGGAGCTGCTTATTAAATCGGATAAACTCTCAGCCGTTGGTCAACTGGCTGCCGGGGTGGCGCACGAAATCCGCAATCCATTAACAGCCTTGAAGGGATTCCTTCAATTATTGAAAACGAACAGTAAAAAAGAGCAATACTACATAGAAATTATGCAAAAAGAGCTGCAGCGCATTGAGTTTATTGTGAATGAGTTCCTGTTCGTCTCAAAGCCTCAGGCTACCAATTTCGCTACCCGAACCGTTGATTCTATTGTGATGAGCACGATCGAGCTTCTTCAGCCTCAAGCATTATTAGAAAATATTCAAATCGAAGCCGATATTGAGCCCGACCTGCCCCCTGTCACTTGTGACGAACGGCAAATTAAACAAGTGTTCATTAATATTTTGAAAAATGCGCTGGAGTCCATGGAAGAGGGTGGATTAATGCGTATCGAAGCCGCTGCTGACCCTTATAAGAAAAACATTACCATCCGCTTCATTGATCAAGGATGCGGCATTGCACCAGAGCGGCTGCCGAAGCTGGGAGAACCATTTTATAGTACCAAGGAAAAAGGCACCGGTCTTGGCCTCATGGTATGTTACCGTATTATTGAGGCGCATGGAGGCATGATGGAAATTCAGAGTAAATTGGAAGAAGGAACGACTGTTGAAATTACACTTCCTTCCACACAAGTCAAAATCACCGAAGGAGTGTCTACAACATGAACGGTTTTCTCATAGATCTGGATGGTACGCTATATCGGGGGCATGAACCGATTCCACATGCAGCCACTTTCATTCAGTGGCTGCAGCAGTACGATTTGCCTTACCTGTTGGTGACGAATAATTCGTCGCGTACACCAAAGCAAGTCGCCGAGCACCTGCTGGAGCTTGGCATTGAAGTGCCAGAGGCAGCGGTCTATACCTCCTCGCAGGCCGCCGCCAAGTACTTGACCGAGCAGCGCGGAGGCAGCCACGTGCATATGGTCGGCGAAGCCGGACTCCGGATCGCCCTCGAGGCATCCGGCTTCGTTGTTGAGGGGACGACTCCTCCGGATTACGTCGTCCAAGGCATTGATCGCAGCTTCACCTATGCGAAGCTGACTGAAGCGGTCCGCCACCTGAAGGCCGGCGCGACCTATGTGTTAACCAATCCCGACCGCATGCTGCCGTCGGATGGAGGGCTTATGCCAGGGGCGGGCTCCCTGGCTGCTTCGATCACCGCCGCCTCCAGCGTGGAGCCGGTGGTGATCGGGAAACCTTCGCCGATCATCATGGCTTACGCCATCGAGCGGCTTGGTCTGCCTGCCGCCGATGTCTGGGTCATCGGCGATAACGTGCATACCGACATCCGCGGAGGCRTGGTGTCGGGGTGTCGCACGGCGCTCGTGCTGACCGGCGTCGCAACGGCGGATAACGTGCACGAGCAGATGGCGTCGGCGGGCGTGACGCCGGACCTTGTCTGCGATGATTTGGCACATTTCATCGCGCAGTTTACTGAGCTTGGCGGATTATAAGCCGCTAAAGTTGAGGGCTCATCTTAGCAACCTACCACCGTCCACTCACGCTACCACCCATACAGCTAACTTTCACTTACCTGCCACCAACAAATTTCAATAACCCTAGCGGGAATATCGCTAGGTTTTTTTACTTGTGGGAACAACAGGACGTTATTCCGCCCCCATGGCACGTTTGTCTGGTGAAACTGGCAAAATAGCGGATCGTAGATCCCCTCACAAGTGAAACATATGCCTTTTCGTGGAAATAGTGTACCGTAGTTCCACGTGCTGCTGTGCGGGAACACTTGCAACACAAAAAGCCTCCACCCCACACGAAGTGGAAATGGAGGCTTGTCTCTTGATTTGCGCGTGCTCCCGCACACGATCAGTCCAAATGGTCCCAGTCCACCTCGGGCGGGGAACCCTTCTCCTGCAAACGGCCGTCTCGGGCATCCTTTTGCAGCTGCTCCAGCCATTTTAACTCGCTGAAAGCACGTTTATAAGTGCCAATCATCATCTGTAAGACAACTCTAGGAACTACGTTGAGGTGCTCTTCATACAGGCTTTTCATTCTGTTCATGAGTATTCTCTGAGCCAATATTTTATTTTCTAAGCCATCGGCTATTTTGGCCTGATCGCCATGCACGGAAAATGGCAAAGCGACGTAGAGCGGGTGATAGTGCTTGATTTCTTCATGAAACTGCTCGATCAGCAGCTCTTGAAATTTAAGCTTCCCAGCTTCTGTTATTTGAAAGACGGTTTTCTCTGGACGATTCGTATCGCGCACGACTTCATGTGCTTCCACATGACCGTCTTTGCGCAGTTGATCCATGGCATAATAAAGTGAGCCGTCTTGCAGCTTCATATAATTATGCATGCCTCTTTCTTTCATCGTTTGCCGAATCTCATAAGTATGCCGATTGGCTTCCATCAACAGACCAAGTATGACGAGCTTCATCGACATAGCGGTTCTCCTCCTAGTGTCCTACAGGTGCGCTCCCTTTGACAGGAGCTTTTCCCACTTCCAGCTTCGCATTCCCCATAAGTAAGATAAACGCGAGACCAATGACAGCCAAAACAATCGTTGTTTGAAAAACAACAGCAATCGAATCAGCAAGTGCGGTCAGCAGCTTATGCAGCACATCGACAGGAATATTCGCACGAACCTGAGGCTGCAGCAACATGCGCGCATCATGAAACTTTTCAGCCATAGCCGGATCTTGTAGGGAATTTGTCATCTTATCTTTAAATGAGTTTACCTGAATACTGCCGAACACCGCAACTCCGATGGCGGAACCTACGGAACGGAAGAAACCAACAAGCGAAGTTACTGTACCTCTGCGTCGGAAGTCTACTTTATGCAAAGCGGACATCGAAGTAATCGGGAAGTTAGCTCCGATACCAAGTCCCATTAGAATCATAAAAGTCGTGATGACCCAACGCTTGGAATCGATAGAAATGCCACCCAATAGCGAAGTTGCCACAATCAACAAGGCTACGGATACCAGCATCACATTGCGGTAAGAGAATTTCCCTATGAAACGTCCGCCTAACGCAGAGCTGACAACTACACCCAGCATCATTGGCGTAAGCGTAGATCCCGCACTCGTTGCAGAGCCTTCAAATACACCTTGAATAAACAAAGGAATATACGTACCCGCTGAGATCAAAACAGCACCGTATGCGAAACTGACACCCATACTTGCGGTGAACAGGCGATTCCTGAACAAGTCGAGTGGAACGATCGGTTCAGCTGCATATTTTTCAATCGTCAGGAAAACGGCCAAGAGAACGGCAAACCCTGCGAAAAGACTAATAATTTGCCAAGAAGCCCACGCATATTCTTTACCACCAAGCTCCAGTGCAAACATCAGGGAC
>NZ_JBFTQB010000436.1:0-5147 GCF_056398785.1 Paenibacillus sp. 01T422
GAATGAAGTGGTTGCCTACATTAGCGACGGAGATATTATGCGTTATATCGGCAAGCATGATGATCATGTATTCGGGTCTTATATGTACACGGCTGTAATCAAAGGGGATGACGAAGAGTTTGATGAAAGAGTTCGCAATTTGCTTCCCATGTGTGTCATGAGAATCGCTCAAAAGAAAGTGATTGCGGTTGATGCGGAAGAAGATATCGAGCAGATCGCTGCAATTTTAGGCAAAAAAAGAATAAAAAAACTGCCCGTTGTCCATCGAGGCGTATTAGTTGGCATTATTAGCAGGGGAGACGTTATCCGGCATTCATTTCAATCCTTATTGTAAGCGATTACTAAAGCTGGGAAATAAAAAAAAAGGATGTCCTAGCAGCCCCGAGAGGCTGAGGGCATCCTTTTTACTGTATTAATAGGCTAAAGCGAAAAGGCCGTGGATATGAGACAAATAACGGACGTTACTTGCTTCTTTCATCAGGGAAGCCGGTAAGCCTTTGAGCTGTGTGCTGTTTCCACCGATTGTGCCGATACCATCTTTGCGGCCTAAGCTGCCAAGTGTTCCGGAGAATACTGGCGTGAATGTATCCATTGCGCCGCCTTTGATTTGAACGGACAGATTGTAACCAACTGTTTCGCCCATCTGCCAAGCAAGTTGTGCAGTTGGAGGGTAAGGTCTTTCGCTTCCTTCAGGGAATACCACCGCGCAGTCGCCTGCAAGGAAGACATCGGAATGGGAAGTGGATTGAAGTGTCGATGTTACAGTCGCACGACCGCGATCTTCCGCGATTCCGCAGCTGCCAACAACCGGATTGCCTTTCACGCCGCCAGTCCAAATAATCGTGTTCGACTCGATTGTTTGTCCACTTTTCAGCGATACCGTATTCTTAGTAGCTTCCGTAATGGCAACGCCAGTTAAGAACGTAACACCGCGTTTCTCAAGGCTAGTCACAGCGCGCTCGATCAGTACTTTCGGGAATACTGGAAGGATTGCAGGACCAGCTTCTACGCAATAGATAGAAACATCTTTGAAGTCGATGCCTTTGCTGTGGCAAATTTCAGGCAACTTATCAGCGAATTCCCCAACAAGCTCAACACCTGTAAGACCGCCACCGCCCACAACGATCGTTGCGTCAGCTTTGTTGCCGGATGCTTTGTAAGCGTCCAGACGAGCTTCAACATGCTCGCGAATACGGTTAGCATCAGAAGCTGATTTGAGAACCATGCTGTTCTCTTCCAGTCCTGGGATGCCGAAGTAGTTCGTTTCGCTGCCAAGAGCAACGACTAGCGCATCGTAAGTATGTACTGCGCCACTAGTTGTAACGACTTTTTTATCATCTGGTTTAATTTCTTTGATGGTATCAACCACGATATTAACATGTTTGTCGCCTAGCAGTTTTTGCAAAGGTAGTGCAACAGCTTGCTCTTTAATCGTACCGCCAGCAAGACGGTGCAATTCTGTAATAATTTGGTGAGTTGGGAAGCGATTGATGATTGTAATGTTCGCTTCTGAAGCTGTCAGATGTTTACGTGCTGTCAATGCGGTTAATAGGCCGCCATAACCGCCGCCAAGAATAAGTATTTGTTTAGCCATCGTTATCATCCCTAGTCCGTATTAATTTTTACGTTCAGAAAGTACGTTCAAGAATGCTTGTGCAAAACGAAGAGTTTTCTGCACTTCAGGATCTTTCAGCATTTTTAGTATTCCGAAGAGACCGATTGTTGATCCTGCTTCAGCCTGTGAGCGTTCGCCAGCTTCAATAGCCGCGGATGCAATGTCTTTTGCCTTTTCTTGTACCGGTTTAACAAACTCGCCAATACCTTGGGCAAAATCGTTGATCAATACTTTGTCTGTAGCTACACTTTGCGCAAAATCATAAGCTTTGGTTAATACTGTTACCATTTCTGCCAGTTTAGGCAAATTATCGACCAGAACAGTCAGAGATTGTTGCACCTCAGGCTTTAGCAATTGGTCGAGTACGTCTAGCGATTTTGGTTCCGCAGCAGCTGTTGCTGCTACTTCTTGAGCAGCAGTTGTCTGTGACATACGTAAATCCTCCTTTGCGTTGAAAAAAAATCGGGTACTGTCACAATATGTACGGGTGAAACGTTTGTTTCCCAGATGGTTGTAACATTTTTCACATAAGAAAATGTGTAGCAACATCGCACAATTGGATAATCCGTATTTACATATTGTACACCTAATGGACACAAAATTATAATTGAAAATATTTCAAATTCGTGAACATTGGATGAAAATGGGGGACGGCCTATTCACTCATGATTGATGAAACTGTCAAAATGCTGACTACGAAACAATAATTGCATAAATGAATAATAACGGCATTCGGTCTAATAGATCGGATGTCGCTTTTTGCTGATCGCTGGAAGGATTCTTTAGGGAAAATATTGAAATACTAAAAAAGTACGCCACACAGTAGTGGTAATCACAAACGTTTGTACATAGTACTTATCAGGGAAGGAGACATACGATCTTGAATGTTTTTATCATTATTCTCATCTTATTGATTCTTATTGGTGTATCCAATGTCGTGAACCGTTTTGTTCCATTCATTCCCGTTCCCCTGATTCAAATTGCCTTGGGGGCCATTCTAGTAATCGTACCACTGGGGATTCACCTGGAACTAGAACCGGAATTGTTCCTCTTGTTGTTCATTGCCCCGTTGTTGTATCACGATGGCAAGCATACACCGAGAGATGAGCTGTGGAAATTGCGCGCACCGATCCTGCTTCTCGCGGTGGGACTGGTTTTGATAACGGTGTGTGTCGTCGGATATGTTGTCCATTGGTTGATTCCTTCAATTCCTTTGGCGGCAGCATTCGGGTTAGCAGCTATTCTCTCGCCTACGGATGCCGTAGCCGTCAGTTCCTTAGCCGGTCGCATCCATTTGCCCAAAAGCTTGATGCGGCTCCTTGAAGGGGAGGCCTTGATGAACGATGCATCTGGCCTTGTGGCTTTCAAGTTCGCTATTGCTGCGGCGGTCACCGGTGTGTTTTCGCTCCCGAAAGCAAGCCTCAGCTTTGTCGTCATCTCAATTGGGGGCCTAATCGTTGGAGCGCTAGTCGCTTTTTTAATTATCGGCATTCGCCAGCTGCTTCGCCGGGCAGGACTTGAGGATGAGACGATGCATATGCTGCTGCAAATATTGACACCTTTTATGCTCTATTTGATTGCCGAGGAGTTAGGCGTATCGGGCATTTTGGCGGCGGTAGCAGGTGGCGTGGTGCATGCCGTCGAGAATGAGCGTTTGGCTTTTACGATGCCGACTCTTCGAAGTGTCTCTAATTCCACATGGTCTGTCATTTTGTTTGTACTCAATGGCTTGGTCTTTATTCTTCTGGGGCTGCAAATTCCAGGTGTCTCCAGGACGATTCTCAAAGATCCTAATTTCGATAATTTCAAAGTGATTGGTTATGCCATTGTCATCTTCGTCTTGCTTCTGCTCTTGCGTTTTGTTTGGACGCTTATCTTTGCAAGAGGAGGGCGCTGGTTCGGGAACAAGAATCAAGAGGTACCAAGCTTACGTATTCTTACCTTAACGTCGATTTCCGGTGTACGTGGAGCGATAACACTGGCAGGTGCTTTCTCTATACCGCTAATCCTGCAAAATGGCGATCCCTTTCCGCAAAGAGACCTTATTATTTTCCTTGCATCCTCCATCATTCTGTTCTCACTTCTGACCGCAAGCATTGTCCTACCTCTGCTCGCCAAGAAGAAAAATACAGACGGAAATGCCGAACAGGAAAGAATGGAGCGTGAGTGGCAGTTGGAGGTTATGGCTGCTGCTGTTCGGGCTCTAGAGAGTACAAGTAACGAGAAGAACGAGGTCGCGGTAGATACTGTGATTGGCGATTATAAATTAATGATGCAGCAGCTTGACCAAAAAGAAGGTAAATTGAAACGTATACCACGTTTCCAACAGGAAGAAGCCGAGATGCGACTGCTGGCACTGGATATTGAGCGCAAGTATGTGAATGATCGTTTGGAAAGCGGACAAGTGAGCAGTGAACAGGCGAATTATTATTTAAACATGCTGGAACAAGTAGAACTTATTCTAGCTAACAAGCTTGATATCGGTAAAGTACTGGTTAAGAACATCTGGCGCCGATTGAAGCTTGTAATAACTTCCTTCCTGCAACCTCGCCTTGTTTCGAATATTGTTGAGCCTGATATGGAAGAGATTCGGACGCTGAAAATGCAATGCAGCCAAGCTGTCGTTGAGGAATTCTCCAAACGATGCGCTTACCAAAGCGATGAAGCAACAGAGGGAGTGCTGGACTATTATCAGCAAATGCTGGATAGGCTGCGCAGATTCGCGTTCGGCTCAAGGCGCAAAGATTCATCCTTCATCGATAGCCGACGTGAGCTGCACTGGATCGCTATACAAGCGGAGCGTGATGCTGTGCAAGGGTTCTATGAGCGCGGAGATATCACGCGGGATATGGCTTCCTTGCTGCGACGAATCATCCGAAACAGGGAAGCATCGCTGTATGAGCTCGAGGAGATTAGCTAGATTCAGCGATTTTATTTTTACTTTTGGAATGAAAATAGGTTATTATGTTAAATGAGATAAAAACAGAAAGTGGGAACAAACGTGGGCCGTAAGTGGAATAACATTAAAGAAAAGAAAGCCTCAAAAGACGCAAACACAAGTAGAATTTATGCGAAATTCGGACTTGAAATTTATGTGGCCGCACGCAAGGGCGAACCGGATCCTGAAGCGAATCGCGCATTGAAAGTTGTTCTCGAGCGGGCAAAAACTTACAATGTACCGAAAGCGATTATTGATCGTGCTTTGGATAAAGCAAAAGGCAGTTCCGATGAAATTTATGAAGAGCTTCGCTATGAGGGCTTTGGGCCAAACGGGTCCATGATCATTGTAGACGCACTGACGAATAACGTGAACCGCACGGCGCCAGACGTGCGTTCAGCCTTTAATAAAAATGGCGGCAATATGGGCGTAAGCGGCTCTGTAGCTTACATGTTTGACGCGACAGCGGTTATCGGTCTTGAAGACAGAAGCATGGATGAAGTCATGGAAGTCCTGCTCGAAGCGGATGTTGATGTTCGTGACATCGTGGAAGAAGACGAAATGGTCATGGTTTACGCCGACCCAGATCAGTTC
>NZ_JBFTQB010000437.1:0-5142 GCF_056398785.1 Paenibacillus sp. 01T422
CCACGGTATCTGCTGCTCCATAGTAAATTTTGACCTCACCGCTGTCCTCCAGAATCATGCCTCCAGGGAAAATCACATCATTGCGGAAACCTCCGTCTGTTTCATAGCTAGCTTCTGGCGCAAGCAAAGGTTCCTTGCTCATCCCAATAATCTTGTATGGATTCTCCAAATCAAGCAGCATAATACCTGCCGAATATCGCTTCTTCCAGTACGGTTCCCAGCCATTTTTTCCACGGGACGCATCGATATCGACCGCATGGAACGTGGTGAGCCACCCCTCGCTTGTTCGAATCGGCGGTGCTCCCGGACCAATTTTGTCATTGGCGAAAGGAACATGCTCTAGTCCCATCAGCAGCTCCGTATTCCCCCAGTATTTCAGATCAGGCGAATCGGACATCCAGATATCAAAGCTGTCCCTGCCGCCTTTGCCATACACCGGGAATGGTCGCTCCAGACGCACATATTTCCCTCCAATGCGTTCAGGGAATAACACCATATTGCGGTTGTCCGGCGCTGACATGCTCAAAATTTCAAAGTTAACGAAATCGTCCGTCACCGCTACGCCACCTCGTACGCCATGCTTCGTATCCACCGCAAAACAAAGATAGCAGCGCCCGTCGATAACGGTCAAACGCGGATCGTAAGTACGCAGAATCTCATCATTTTCAATGCCAAAACACGGCTTCTCCTGAACATTCCAATGAATCCCGTCATCGCTGTAAGCCAGCCCCAAATTAGTTGTTGAAATTGGCAGCAGCGTTTCGTTTGCTACGTCGCCATAATCATTGCGGAACATCATGACATATTTGCCTTCATACTTCGCAACACCCGCATTAAAAACAAGCGCAGGCGCATAAGGGACATCCGAGGCTTTAAGAATCGGATTCCCGGGATAGCGTGTGATAATTGAACTAGATTTGAGCACTCCTGTAATTGACACGATGATTACCTCCGTCATTTTGTTTAGAAAAAAGAGAACATGCAGCAAGTGAATGCAGGGCACGTTCTCTTCTGGGTTCAGCTTTGTTTATTTTTTTACCGTCGCATACCAATCATTTACTTCTTTGTAGCTGGCATCTCCGCCGGACGATTTGAACTTCGCTTGGAAAGCCTCGATTCCGCTAACAGGTTCCGCCCCGAAAATCAGCTTGGTCGTGTAGTCTCCCGCCATGGTGTTCAATTGTTGGAAGTTTTTCGAGAACTCCGGCAGGTATGGAGCAAGGCCTAATGGATCTTTAATTCTTGTACTCGCTGGTTCAATTGTATTCATGAAGTTCCAGGCATCGAATAAACGCATATCTTTACGCACACGTGCCTGCCAGTAAGTTGGATAATTTTTATCATCGGTACCCGTCAAGAAGTTGTTCGCTTGGTTCCGTTCATCTGTAAAAATCGGTTGAATTGGCGTATATGCGCCATCTTTGAAGGTGTAATGCTTACCTTCTTGGCCAATCGCCATCTCTTTAAATGTTGCGCTTTCCAGCTTCGCATTCATCCATTTGATCGCATCTTCCGGATGTTTGGAAGCTTTAGGAATGAAGGTAATGCGGTCAAAACCTGTCGTAGCGTTCAAACCAGCTTTGCCGTCTTTGCCTTTCAGCGAAGGGATGAAGTTCGCTTTCGCGTTAGGATTATTTTTCACAAGCGCATCATTAATGACAGGAACATCTGCCCAGTGAAGCATGATCATACCTGCTTTGCCGCTAGTAAATTTCTCTTTTGCGGTAGCATCTTTGTTAGCTGCGAACTCTTTATCAAGCAGACCTTGTTTAAAAAGATCACTCACGAATGCCACATAATCTTTGAACGCAGGGTCCAGAACACGTGGCGTCAACTTGCCGTTCACATCGTTCCAGAAAGTCGGCATGCCGAAAGCACCAGCGATGTTATTAATAAATATAGCTTCACCTTTGATCGTTAATGGAATATTTTTATCGCCGTTTCCTCCAGGATCTTTCTCCTTAAACGCTTTCAATACAGCGACCAATTCGTCCAATGTTGTCGGAGCTTTCATGCCTACTTTATCGAGCCAGTCCTGTCTCACATATAGACTTTCAGCTACAAAAGGAATTGTCTTCGTCGGGATCGCATAAAGCTTTCCGTCTACTTTAGCCGCTTCCAAAACCGCTGGATCAACGGATGCTTTAATATTCGGTCCGAATTTATCAATTAGTGGGCCTAGGTCTGTTAACGCACCTTTTTTCGCATAATCGGCATATAAGGCTTTGAAGTCTGTACTTCCGCCTGTTGTCACAGCATCATAGGGTTCACCGGAAGCGATGAGTATGTTTAATTTGTCTGCTGCTTTATCCTGAGGAAGCATATCATATTGCACTTTATAGCCTGTTTTCTCTTCAAGGAATTTCGCTACCGGGTACGTGTTATAATCATCCTTTTGCCAAATTTGAAGCGATTTCAATTCTGGCTTTGGTCCAGCTGTTGTTGCGGCTGGTGCTGCACTTGCCGGAGCAGTGCTGCCTGCTGGCGTAGTGTTTTTGGAAGCACAAGCGACAAGTGAAGTAACCGATAAGCTTGCTGCGAGCGTTAAAAGCATGACTCTATTGTGTCTTTTTAACATGTGCAAACCTCCCTAGTAATTGTATATACTATATCATTAAACCCTCGACGCTAGCATCAAGGGCATTAATGCAAATTCACCCTTTTACAGAGCCGATTAGAACGCCTTTGACAAAATGTTTTTGCAGATACGGGTACACTAGCAACATTGGGATAATGGAAGCGATAACCGTTGCCGCCCGAATGCCTTCTGGTGATACGTTCATCATGTCGTCTACGCTTTTGTTCACTGCACTGGAGCTGTCCGCATCCATAACAATATCCCGCAAGTACAGTTGCAGAGGCTTCAAACCTGCGTCATTGATGTAAAGCATCGGATGGAAATAATCATTCCAGAAATATACCGCATAGAAAAGCGCGATCGTCGCGATAACAGGAACACTTAACGGGATAATGATTCTAAAAAGAATCGTAAAGTTGCGAGCGCCGTCCATTTTGGCCGATTCTTCCAGAGCTTCCGGCAAGGATTCATAATAGCTTTTGATCACCAGCATGTTAAAAACACTAATCAGGGCCGGCAGCATGATGGACCAAAGGCTATTAATCAGATGAAGCTGCTTCATCAGCAAGTAGTTCGGTATGATACCACCATTGAACATCATCGTGAAAATGAACAGCAGCATAAGGAAGGAAATGCCTGGCAGGTGCCTYTTGGACAATGGATAGGCTGTTAATGCTGTGATCAGAATCGCCAGAAACGTACCCACAACCGTAATCAGCAGCGAAATCCCAATCGAATGCAGAAACTGGCTGGAGGAAACGACATATTTCATCGTATCGAGCTGAAAGCCAATGGGAATAATACCTACTTTGCCGGAAACTACAGCTGATTCATCACTAATGGCTTTGGATAAAATATTCGCTAACGGCAGCAAAGTAGCTGAACCGCAAAGAAGTAATACGAGATAAATGAAGAAGTCCAGCGACCAATCGCCAATCGATTTTTTGTGCATGTTTGTATACGCCTCCTACCAGATGCTGCGCTTGATTAACTTCTTGCTCAGTTCGTTGCCGGCTACGATCAGGATGAACCCAACAACGGAGTTGAACAACCCAACCGCTGTACTGAAGCTATAGTCCTGTTGGCCGAGACCTTGCCGGTACACGAAGGTGCCGATGACATCGCCAGATGAATAAACGACCGAATTGTACATAGTCAAAATTTGCTCCGTACCCGCCTCAAGCAAGTACCCCAAGCGTAAAATCAAGATCAAGATGATGGTTGGAAGAATGCCTGGCAGCGTAATGTAAAGCATTTGTCGAATACGACCCGCACCATCAATGGAAGCTGCTTCATACTGCTCTTGCTCGATACCTGCGATTGCAGCRATGAAGATGATGGCATTCCATCCTGATTCCTTCCAACCTGCTGTAAATACAACGACACTACGGAAAAACTGGTTGTCCAGGAAAAAGGATATCGGCTCGCCTCCGAACCATTGGATGACATTATTCACCAGCCCGCCAGACGGGGACAGGATGTTAATGAACAACCCCGAGATGATCACCCATGATAAGAAATGCGGAAGGAAAATAATCGTCTGAATCGTCTTTTTGAAAAAGGCTTTGCGCACCTCATTTAAGAAAAGCGCAATGACGATCGGGATTGGAAAAAGTAGTACGATCTTGTACAAGCTGATCAGCAGCGTGTTGATGAAAACCTGATAAAACTCTTCCGAGTGAATCAGCTTCGTGAATTGATCGAGCCCTACCCATTTACTCCCCATAAACCCGTCGAAAATATTAAAGTCCTGAAAAGCAATAACAATGCCGTACATCGGCGCATATTTGAACAGCAACAAAAATATCAATCCAGGCACAAGCAACAAGTACATATCATAATTGCTCAGGATCAGCTTCAGACGGCCACTACCTTTGGTAACTGGTTTGGCGTGAGCTGTTTGCAGCTCTATCTCTGCTCGTGTTGTACGCATTAATGGCTCACCTCCGTGTTCTTATAGGACAATTATATCGGTGGGCACAAATGAAATGTAGATGGTAATATTTCTGTTTCTGGTGCAATCTTATGGTTTTTGAGGAAATGTTTTGGAGTGGGGACGGGAGTTCGGGCGGGAGTTCGGACGGGAGTTCGGGCGGGAGTTCGGACGGGAGTTCGGACGGGAGTTGGGACATAGTCAGGGTGGGAGTTTAAAAGGCAAGGTGGGCGGCGGGGCGCTAATGTGGAGGCAGGGTTACTCTGGTCAGACGATCTGATGTGGGGTTGACGCGAGTAAGTTAGTATACCGAGGGGGGTGCTAGTGGGTGCACACGACTTGGGCGGCGGAGCTAGTTTTGGAGTGAGAGCTACTTGTGACCGAAGAGAGTTCCTCCACCTGAAAGGGAACTGTGGTACCCTATTACAGGAAAAACGCCCTTCTGGCTGCCTGGGCGGAACTACAGTCCCTTATTTTCTCGGGTGGCCTCGCTTTTCAACCCAGAACTGAAAATAGCGGATCACAGTTCCGCGATCTGTCCAAAAAGCCAGCTTTTCTAACAAATAGCGGACTATAGTTCCTTTTGCAGGACGTCACCTTGCCTGCCCCCTCACCGGCTTCGAGCACGCCC
>NZ_JBFTQB010000438.1:0-5115 GCF_056398785.1 Paenibacillus sp. 01T422
AAGGAAGCTAAGTCCAATAATTGCTGAGTTAAATGTTTCATTCTTTCGGCTTCTGTATAAATATTTGCAACGGCTTCTCGCCCCTTTTCCACATCCTGTAACCCCCATCTCTGCAGCATTCGAGCATAGCCTGCGATAATGGTTAGTGGTGTTTTGAGTTCATGGGATGCATCATACACAAACTGTTGCTGCCGAAAAAAGCTAACTTGAATCCGATCCATCATACGGTTGAACGTAGATGCCAACGAATAGAGTTCATCTTTGCCACCGTCTTGAATTGGGATTTTATGAAAAACGAGGCTTTTCTCAATGTCTTCCATGGTTTGTACCATCGCTGTGATCGGTCGTAAAATCCACTTGGACAGCCAAATGCCACCGATCACACTTACACCAATAGCCCCGAGCGATGTTAGTATCAGAATGGAGATAAGTATTCCTATATTCTCATCCAGTGAATCCATTTTCTCTGCTATTTCCAAAGTTCCTATGAACTGTCCTCCAGCATAAGCAGGAACTCTTGCTAGCAGTACCTTCTCATTATCTAGCTGATAAAGCGTTGTTTCTTCCGTTTGAACGCTTTTCGTTTCAATGGCAGTAAGCCTCTCGTCCCCATGTAGCTCTTGGAGCTGATGGCCAGTTCCATCAAGTAACCGAATCATGTTATTCTCCAAAAGAAAACTTTGAAGAACATCCATATTCTTTCCTTGCATGGCTTCTGATAACTGTACTTTTTTCAACAAAGATTCCGCACGATTTATTAAATTATCTCGTTCATTATCCGTTGTTATATGAATAAAAGCGAAGTAAATGGAAATATTTACAGCAATTAAGATGCCTATAAGCCATAAAGTAGCCAGACCGGCAATCTTATGTTTTATACTCATTTTTTATTCTCCTTGATACAATATCCAACGCCACGATACGTATGAATCAATTGATTTTTGAAAGGATAGTCTATTTTTTTACGCACATACCGAATATAAACATCAACGACGTTCGTTTCTCCTATGAAATCATGTCCCCATACGCCATTTATAATTTGCTCTCGGTTGAGGACTTGAT
Organism: Paenibacillus sp. 01T422; assembly: GCF_056398785.1. NCBI lineage: Bacteria > Bacillati > Bacillota > Bacilli > Caryophanales > Paenibacillaceae > Paenibacillus > Paenibacillus sp. 01T422. The sequence continues at coordinate 1,063 of NZ_JBFTQB010000438.1, forward strand.
TCCGATTTTGGATCAAATATAGAAGGAGATCAAACTCTTTAGGTGTCAGTTCGATCTCTATACCTTCACGTTCCACAACACGTGTGATCGGATCTATGGTTAGGTTATCTAAGACAAGTGATGTACTTTCTTTCTGAGAAGCAACTTCTGTATTTATTTTCCGATTACGAAGACATGACCTTATCCGCGCGAATACTTCTTCAATCTCAAAAGGTTTGGTTATATAATCATTCGCCCCAATGTCTAATCCGCTTACTTTATCTGGTGTAGCGTCCCGAGCCGTTAGTAAAATAACACATGTGTGTTTGTCTGTCTCTCTCAGTCGGCGCAGTACCTCCAACCCGCTTAACTCCGGTAGCATAATATCTAAAAGAATCACATCATAATAACCTGAGAGAGCTTTCACTAATCCCTCTCTCCCGGTTATAGCACAACCTACGTTATATCCTTCATAGGTAAGCTCCATCTCCAATAACCTAGCAATTTTACTTTCGTCTTCAATAATCAGAATATTCCCCTTCATGAGAACCCGCCTTTTCAACATGGTCGTATTATTACTATTATAGCCTTTGCGAATGATCAAATGAACAAAACAGCCTATTTCATTTACGAAACAGGCTGCTTAATAACGGATGTCATTTTGTCTTCATTCTCCTTCGGATCACTAGCGTAATCAAGCCTCCAAGAAGTATGACAGGCTCTCCGATCGATACAATTTGTACAAACAAAGGATCGATTTTAGTGTTTCCCATAATCTCAATAGGAATCGATGAACTTGAATATATCCAAGGCTCTCTGGTGCTTGTTGCTGTCACATACAGATGATAACGACTCGTATACACAAACCTTATAGGTAGGGATACTTCTTTCGTTTCATTGGGTGATAGCGTTCCGATCGACATGGGTTGATCCGCGCTATAATCTTCAAGATTGACAGTCCAATGTTTGTTAAGGTCAGCCATCGTAATGTAAGCCATCATATCTTCAATGGTTCGATTGGAATGGTTCGTTATTTTAGCTTTTATYTTCATTTCTGTTCCAGGGTAATCTTTGACGCCATCGGGAGAAATGATAACCACTTCAACGTTTGGCTTTTCCGCAGCATTCACAGTAAGTGGTAAACTTAAGCATAGTACAAAAAGTATGACAATGGCTGCTTTTATTCTCATTTTATTCCCCCCTCAAGAAACTCACTTTTTTGCTTGCGCTAATAAATACAAAAAACACGATACAAAAAAAGATGTAAACGGGCAGGCCATCCATGGCCAAAGTCCCGAAACCAACTTTGTTCACCAGGACATCTTTCATGGCTAACATACTCGAGGACACAGGGCTGCTGATATCAACCAAATGAGCAAAGCCGACCTTCTTCATTGTAGTGGACAAAAACATCGGAATAACAGCTATGACGAACAAAATAATAGAGAACATTAAGGTGTTCTTGGTCGAAGATAGCCATGCCGAAATCGCAAGAGAAAGAGCGGAGAAACTAATAATAAATACAGTTCCATTACAAATGATATATAACAAAACAGTCGGGAAAAGATTCGTACCAGCAGTTAAAGCTATGATATACGGCAGTGAGAGTATCATTAAAACGATCCAAAACAAAATAATTGCTATGAGCTTAGTAAACATTATTTTCAGTTTAGACAAGGGAGTTAAAAGCAAACTTTCAAGTGTGCCTTTCTCTTTTTCTCCAGAAATCATCGTCGATCCTAAAATGATAAGGACTAGACTATTTACGCCTAACATCAACTTCAGAAAAGTCATATTAACCTCAACTTGGGCTAGTAAGCTCAGCTCTTTTACTGAAATAAAACTAAACGCCAAGAGACTATACAATACGGAAATGATGAAAAATATAAATAGTCCTTTTCGAGACAGCAGATGTTCCCTAAGCTCTTTTCGCAACAATGCCATCATCAGATGTGATCCCTCCTAACGGATTCTTTATTTGTAAGGAAAAAGAATACTTCCTCTAAAGTAGGGCTTTCTTTCCCTAAAATTTCACGATACCCATCAAGTAAGGAAGATAACTCTCCTTCTTCTACAAGTTTTCCATGATTCACAATCGCAACTCGATTGCATATTTCCGAAATCTCCTTCAATAAATGAGAGGTAATAAAAATAGTGATTTGTTGTCTCTGATTTAAATCTCGAATGATGGTTTGAATATCCTTTTGACCTTGGGGGTCTAACCCGAGCGTAGGCTCGTCCAAAAAAATAATAGATGGTTCATGCACAATAGCCTTAGCAATTCCAAGTCGTTGGCGCATACCGCGGGAATACTGACCTACTGAGATATGGGATTTATCGGACAAGCCTACTGATTCCAAAACTTCAGAAACTCGCGATTTTCTTAGCTCCTTCCTAACGCCATATAGATCAGCAAAAAGGGAAAGATACTCCATACCTGTCATCCATTCGTAATAACCATGCGATTCAGGCAAAACACCAATGTGTTGTTTTATTTTAGACACTTGATCTCGAATATCCATTCCTTGAATGTGGATACTACCCTCACTTGGAGTAAGGAGACCTGTTAACATACGTATAGTCGTTGTCTTCCCAGCTCCATTTGGTCCGAGAAAACCATAAATATCCCCTTGTTTAACATGAAGTTGAAGCTCATTAACAGCTGTAAATCCGTTCTCATACCGTTTGGTTAGTTTTTCAGCTAATATCATTTTTGTAACCTCCTTCACCGCATAGATACAGCATATCAACACTTTATAAGAGTTCTATGTGTGCTAGATAAGAATTTGATGAGAAAATGGAAAACTTCTAAATTTCACAGCGTATGTTGAAGGTTCTTCATTTGAAAATTTCAAGGTATTTCCTCTCACGATTTTCTTATGGAATTCTAACAGGAGGAATTACACAATCTGCCCATGCTGCTACAGTTTCTGCTTCTTCTACAGCAAGCAACATTATACCCAATATGTATATAGATCGAATGGCATTAATCTCCCTCGTTCATCCAGACAACAGTCTCAAGCAGGAACGCAAGTGGCCAGAATGGGTCTGGACTACCCGTTGGATTCACCCAAAAGTTGATAAATATTATGTTGCCACAGTGGAGTTACAACAACAATTAAATAAGTAAAGGCTTTTCAAAAGATCGTATTGAAGTAACGAGCATTCCTATAAGATCAAGAGTGCTTACTTGTTTTGCACCTTGCTTTTCGATTGTTCTTGTAAGGCCTGTGAAGCCTGCAAGTGCCCATTTCCATAACCAGCCGTTAAAATTAAAATTTTTGGATGGGATTTGATAAATTAATTTTTCATATTGTGAAGGAGTAAGACTGTAACCAAAAATAATGAAATAGAGCCAACCTCTGATAAAAGGATTTTTAAAAACGTAGAGTTATGTCCTATAATTAAGAGTTGATACAGGATAAGAACAAGGCCTAAAAGAATCAAAAAAGGAATTACATAGAATTTACTAATGAATTCCGCCCCCTAATGTGTTCATTATATAAAAGTATTAGTCTAAGTCTTGAAAGCATTTCAAACTATTTCTTAATATTTTATTACGTCGATACGATCAGAAATAACCAAAAGCAGCTAGCAATAAATTGAAAAGCCGTCACTGGATGACTCCGTAGACGACTTGAGTTTTTGCTTTTTTTACGCTGTCTTATCCTTTTAAGGCTTCCACACCTTGTGTTCGATTGTCTCATAAATGCGTATCAAGGCTTCCGACAACCATTTCAACCATTTCCAACGCATTAGCTTGCCAATCAAGACTGCGATGAGAATCCCTATTATAGCTCCTCCAATGATATCTGTTGGATAATGAATACCAGACCAGATTCGGGAAAATCCGATGAGTGCAGCAAGTACAAACCAAACCCAGCCATCTTTTCGTCTCCAAAGCCATATCGACGCTGCGACAGCAAAAGCGGCTGCCGCGTGATTGCTTGGAAAAGAGGCGGATGCTTCGTGTTTTACTAATTGAATTACCTGGTGAGCAACAAAGGGGCGATCCCGATGATAGATGGCACCAATGATGCCGTTGGTTCCTAACGCCGCGGCAGCGGATAACAA
>NZ_JBFTQB010000439.1:0-5105 GCF_056398785.1 Paenibacillus sp. 01T422
GCGACAGGGGCGACTGGAGATACAGGAGCTGCGGGAGCAACAGGGGCGACTGGAAGTGCAGGAGCTGCGGGAGCAACAGGAGCGACTGGAGATACAGGAGCTGCGGGTGCAACAGGTGCGACTGGAGGTACAGGCGCTGCCGGTGCAACTGGGGCAACTGGAGATATAGGAGCTACGGGAGCAACAGGTGCGACTGGAGCAACAGGAGCAACAGGAGCTACAGGTGTAATAGGTGACACAGGAGCTACCGGCGCTACCGGAGTTGCTGGTGCAACAGGAGCAACTGGTGCTACAGGTGTGATAGGTGAYACAGGAGCAACCGGCGCTACCGGAGTTGCTGGTGCAACAGGAGCAACTGGTGCTACAGGTGTGATAGGTGACACAGGAGCTACCGGCGCTACCGGAGTTGCTGGTGCAACAGGAGCAACWGGTGCTACAGGTGTGATAGGTGACACAGGAGCTACCGGCGCTACCGGAGTTGCTGGTGCAACAGGAGCAACAGGAGCTACAGGCGCAACAGGTACGACGGGTTCCACTGGCGCCACGGGGCCGAATTTCACGGACATTAACAGCTTTGCCGCGAATACGACCGGCTCCATCATCGCCGTTGTTCTTGGCGGAACCAACGTTCCAGTCCCGAACAATCAAGTTCTTAATGGCGGCATTACTGTCAATGGTGCTAACGATACGTTTACGGTGCCATCGGCTGGAAGCTATATGATTTCCTATCAACTAAATATAACGGCCGCTTTGTTGGTCAGCACGCGATTGCTTATTAATGGAACAGCATCAACTCCTTCCACTATTACACCAGTACTCTCTGTATCTGAGTTTAACAACATGGTCATATTAACTCTTACTGCGGGTACCACGATCACACTTCAATTATTCGGATTACTCGGTGCTGCGACACTGCTTGGCGGCGCTGCCGGCGCTGCGCTGACCATCGTTAGACTCTCTTAAGCTTAAATATACTAAGCATCCTATGACTTAACTCTAACCTTCTAGGCTCTTTCGCTTCCCTTCGGGAAACGGAAGAGCCATTTTTCTTTAGATAGAATCGCTCCGAATTAGCGCAATTTGAGGAAGCAAATGGTTAAAAGATAGATAGAATTACGGTATTATTATAGTAGGTTTTTAAAACAAAGACAGGATTAAATTTGCAATAAAAGGAAATATTTTTCGTGTTTATATCAGAAGGGAGTGAAAATTGGAATGGAAATTGATGAAACGATTAGCGTTGTTCCTTATGATGAAAAGTGGGACACCTTATTTCAAAATGAAMAAGTAAATCTTCTTAGTGCTTTCGGGGACGTAGCAATCGACATACAGCATTTCGGAAGTACTTCGGTACAAGGGATGTTTGCAAAACCGATAATAGATGTTTTGATAGGCATAAAAACGTTAGTGTTAAGCAATTCCGTAGCAGATAAACTAACACAAATTGGTTATGAAGGATTCGGAGAAGCTGGTGTAAAGGGAAGATYGTATTTCCGAAAACGTCAAGAACATGCCTATAATCTTGCTGTGGTCATTTGGAATAGCGAGCAATGGATAAATAATCTACTAATAAGAAACTACCTAAGAGATAACCCAGATGTAGCCAAACAATATTGTGAGAGAAAACACAACGCCATCAAAAAAGGATGTACGTCGCTCCTTTCATATTCAGCCGAAAAAGCTGATTATGTATTCAATTTACTCGAACAAGCTAAGAACCAATGAGGAGGTAGTGCATGTCGGAAGATTTTTATTGCGAAGAAGTATTAAGTGGTCGAACACCTGTACAAAAGGTATTAGAAACCGAAAATGTACTTGCATATTACCATACCCGACCCTTCTATCCAGTACACATTGTGACGATTCCTAAAAAGCATATTCCATCACTGGTTACTTTAGATGAAGACGACGACGATTTGCTAATCGAACTTATGAGCATTGTTAAGAAGGTAGCTTCCAATGTTGTTTCAGAACATGGTGCTTGTAGAGTAATAACCAACTTAGGTAAATATCAAGATTCAAAACATCTACATTTTCATGTGGTTTACGGACAACCATTAAATAAGGAGTGACTCTTCTCGCCTGGTGGCACTTTCTATTCGGGCACGAAATTCGCGGTTCGCGCGATTTCCGAGGGCCTACGTCATGAAGTCGGCGACAAGGTGCGGGTAACGTCTATCGAGCCCGGGGCGAACCTGGAAAGTATATGGACAACATCGCCGCCTTCGAAATTCACGAAGCTTTTTCCGGACGCATGGAGGAATTGTTAGCTTCACTTTAGAATAACTAAAGTTAAGAAACAGAAAGGGTGCCAACATCAATATGAAACGAACTTATATGCGCGATGGGATAATTGTAATAATTGCAATCACTGCACTAATTATTGGAATTAAGGCATTGTTAACGATACAGAACATAAATCGCATTACAAATGTAGAGCTAGTAGGGGCGCAAACGATTTACGGAGAACCTGGCTCCCAAATGATTGTACGGATGGGAAAAACACTGGCTGTGGCTACGGATAAAGAAGGCATTCCGGATCTGACTGCAGGTTTGGATCTTCAGCCGGGAACGTCGATTCCGGATAATCATTTGCTGTTTTTTCCGAAAACAACCCGAGGGCTCCAAGCCGATCTCCATACAGATAACGAGATTTGGATTACGGTTCGCGGCGGGTATAAGGTCTATGATGAGAGCGGGAAGAAAATTAAACCAATTATTGAATGATTTTAGAACAAACATTTGGCTCAGAAGAAAGAGTGTTGTTATTCAACTAGCGAATGAATTAAAGGATAAAACCTTGATTGGCTTCATGCCTGTCAAGGTTTCTTTTTTGAGGCAAATAAACTAGAGGAAAAAGGGGTTAAAAGATGCGAGTGTGCTGCATAGAGGAATAGACAAAAGACCGTTTGGACGGTGTGAAACTTTTGGTCGAATGGTCTTGTCTACTGAAGGAACAACATGGAAGTCACTGCTGTTCTGAGGACAAAAAAGCTGTGTCCGATAGTTTAAAAATCATTGGAGACCTTTTATTAGAGCATCCACGTATTTTTCGCTCGCATTGACAATGTCATAGTTAGCTTCAGATAGACACCAAGTGATACAGGAAGCTGTCAAATAAGAGCTTTATTCTCTTGAATATACATACGCATGCTGGGTACCGAATGTATTCCGACAACGATCTTGTCAAGATGCAACAAGTTCTGGCTCTAAAGTATCTCGGCTTCACTCTCGCCCAAATAAAGATCTTGATACATACGGGTCCACAGCAATTTCCGGACGCTTTACAAACACAAAAAGATATGATGTTGGAAAAACGAGCTCAGCTTGACTCGATCATACTCGCTATAGAGGAAACGGAGAAAATTGTGGATGAAGGCGCAGTCGACTATAACTCAATCGTGAAAATAATGGAGGTTATGCAGATGGAATTGAAACCGGAATGGGTCAATAAATATTTGACAGCCAACGAACGCAAGGCGATGCACGGCCTGGTTGTAAATTCATATTCACAAGAGGCGTTGAAGAAGCTAGCAGATCAGGATTTCGTCGAAGAATCTCATCTCCAATATACTGAATTCCGAGCCGAGCTAAAGCAGCTCGTGGCAGGTAAAGCTGATCCAGGAAGCCGGGAGGCCCAGGGACTGGCACGGTTCCTAACGGATCTAAATGCGAGACGAACTCAGGGAAACCCTGAAATCCTTGAAGGAATGAAACAAGCTTGGAACAGCTTCAACGCGCTGCCTGACGATATGAAACCGCAGATTTACACGTTGTCCAAGGAAGAGCAGGAATTCATCAAACAAGCGTGTATCATTATGTACAAGGAGTCAGCTTTTTTACAAACAGACTACCGCGGAGCCGAATGAGGAAATATGAAACAGGAAAGGAAATGCATCCTAATGAGAAGCATTTCCTTTTCTGAATTCAAAGGCTTGGGGATCAATTTGTTTTTATAGTCGGACGAATCGCATTTAGAGCAATTAGAGCAGCAATGATTACTCCAAGAGAACCTAGCCATACAACAGAAGTTTCCGAAAAACTTTTTACGATAATACCTCCAAGTCCAGCGCCGATAGCCATTGAAAGCTGTGAGACAGAAGTATACAAGCTTATCATGATGCTTGAGGCTTCAGGCGCTTGATTTACCAAATGAACCTGCTGCGTTGGACCGGAGGACCAAAGAGATAGTGACCATAAAACAAGAACTGGGATTACTATTGCCATGTAATGTGCGCCCAACGCTAGAAGTAAGAGGGCGACTGCATGAAGAAGAAGGCCTGTAATCAACGTTTTGCGCACGCCCCATTTATCGGTTGCATAGCCGCCGATCTTGGCTCCGAACATGCTGGAAACCCCGAAGATGAACAAGGCAATGCTGATAGTACTCGAACTCAGTCTAGTTACATTTAGCAGGAATGGCGTAATATATGTGAACGCGATAGAATAGCCAAGAATCCAGAAGAAAACCACGAGTAAAGCTTTCGCAATTTTAGGTTCTCTCAAAAAGGCAATTTGCATACGAAGCGGCACTGGAGCCTCACCTTCCGTATGTGGAATTGCACCCATTAAGACGAAGATTGCAGCTAATCCGAGTACACCCAAAGCAATAAAATTGAATTTCCAATCCATGTTCGCGGCGATGACTCTTCCCAAGGGAACACCGACAACTAAGGAAGTACTAAATCCCATGACCACGGTAGAAATCGCGCTGCCAATCTTTTCTGGTTTCACCAGTTTGGTAGCCATTGTAATCGCTACAATTAGGAAGATGCCGGCGCTAAGCGCGAGGACAACCCGGGATAGAAGCAGAGGGAGGAATCCTGGTAAGAAGATGACCATTGCGTTACCAATCACAAAGGTCACGAGTGACGAGATCAGAAGCGTTCTTCTGTCCATTTTTGCTGTGAGGGCAACCAGAATCGGTGTGCCGACTGCATAGCTGAGCGAGAAAACTGAAATTAATTGACCGGCGGAAGCAATGGAAACACCTGTATCTTTTGCGATGATATCTAAGAATCCAGCAACGACTACTCGGAAGTCCCTACGAAGAAAGTAACGATCGCAAGAAGAAATATTTTGAATGAACTTGACATGATGTATAG
>NZ_JBFTQB010000440.1:0-12281 GCF_056398785.1 Paenibacillus sp. 01T422
GGGTAAGATGTCGCCGGATTTCATGACGACGCCTTATATGGATACGATGAAATTACTGCAACAGATGTTCAAGGACAAATTGTTTAACAGTGACTTCCCAGTAGTCAAGGACCGAACTGTTTTGGTGAACCAAGGCAAAGCAGGCGTATATATTGGGGCCTATGATGATTTGAACTCCCGTTTCACCGATCTGCTCAAAGCGAATCCCAATGCTAAATTGGATACCGTTGCTAGTTTGAGCGGCCCAGGCGGTATGAAAGTGCAAGGGGGTACCGGCTACAACAGCGTATATATGATCCCGAAAACTAGTGTAAAAACCGAAGCAGAACTTAAACAAGTTCTTACCTATATTGATAAGCTCGGTGACGAGAAGGTACAGAACCTAATGACGTGGGGGATTGAAGGCAAGCACTATAAGGTGGAGAATGGCCAAGCGGTTCGGATTGATGAGAAAGTATTCACCGATGATGTCTATAATAATCTGTTCCAATTAATGGTGTTTGATGGCAGTAAAGCACTTCCGGGCAAGCTGGACCCGAGCGTCGATAAGTATAACAAGCTGATTCAGAACAACGAGAAATTAGCTGTTCCGAACCCGGCCTTGCCGCTTCTGTCCAAAACCTATATGGAAAAAGGAAAACAGCTGGATCAGGTCATTACGGACGCCAGAACGAAATTCATCTTGGGTGAACTGGACGAAAAGGGCTTTCAACAAGCCGTTGTTAACTGGCAGAAGCTAGGTGGAGACCAAGTCATGTCCGAGTACAAAACCGAGTATGAAAAAACAATGAAAAATTAAAGAGTGCGATGGTACCAACTTCATGCGATAATGTACGCAGTCGAATCTTTGAATTGGCATAAAGAAAGTGAGATTGTCATGAAGCTGAATTTACCCCGTTATCAAGTGAAACTGTTCGCATTATGTCTACTGCTTGGCGCCATACCTGTTATGGCGCTGGGCATTTTTTCGTATATGAAATCATCGAGCATCATTGAAAGCAAAGTGCTGAAAGGCAATGAGCAGCTTCTTCAGCAAACGCAAATCCAAATCGAAAACACGCTAAAAATTATCGATATCTCCATCTTTCAACTTGGGAATTCACAGGTGGTTACGGATATTTTGCCTGTAAAGATAAAGGCTAACGATTTCCCGCTGGTTGACAGATTGCTGGAAACGATGCAGCGCGTTCAAATTTATGAGCTGGGCATTCTCGACATTCGGCTAATTAATATCGATCAACAGTGGGTGATCAGTGATAAGGGTTACACCAAGCTGGAAGAATCGGAGGACCTTCAGCTGTTTCGGTCGTCTTCTCCACTGGACAGGCAGTTCAAATGGATCACACAAACGGTGGAAGGAAAAGCAGGTAAGCCTCCACAAACGAATGTATTTTTGTTCAAACAATTTCCGAACCTCTCGACGAAACCTAGTGCTTTTCTGGTGACTCAGATGTCGAATCAGGAGCTGTTCAAAGTGCTTCCGAAAAGCAGCGATCTGGGGTCGTTGATCATTGTAGACGACAAGGGCAATATTATCGTTACCGATATGGCGTCTTCCTTGGATACAGCCGTTCGAAATACGCCGCTGTTGAAGGAGATGGCCGAAGCTTCAGACCCTACTGGCTACCGCATTCAACAAATGGGTAAGGAAGAATACGGTTTCACCTACCGCAAATCGTCCTATAACGGATGGACGTACCTATCTGTCGTTTCGCTAGACAGTCTTACAAGGGAATCGAAATCGATCGGTTGGGCTACGATATGGGCCTGTTTCGTCATCATTGCTTTGAGTTCCATACTCTCGCTGAAAGGGGCAAATAAGCTGTATTTGCCTGTCCGAAGCCTATATCAGAGGACCGCACAACAGGGTGAAGTTGCTGATTCTCAAGCTCCGAGGGATGAGTTCAAGGTCATCGAAAGCCGAATGGATAGAATGTCGCAAAATTATATGAATATGACAAACTATGTACAAAGTTTAAGGAACCAATTGAAACCATTTATGATTTATAAATTGGTGCAGGGGGAACTGTCGACCAAAGAGATTGAAGAGCAGATCGAGCTTTTCGGTTATACCCCTGAATTCCGATGGCTCGCTGTCGTGGTGATTCTAATTGATACACTTGAGCCTACCCGTTACCAAGAAAGCGACCGTGACCTGCTATTGTTTGCAGTCAGCAATATTGTCGAGGAGCTAGTGCCGATCAAGTACCGTATAAATCCGGTAGTCATTGAGCAGTCGCAGGTAACCATCATCCGTGGTAATCACGATTCACCAGAGGCATTTAAGGAATTTCTATATGAAACGATCAAGCAGGTTCAGGCCAGTGTGCTAACATTTCTGGACCTTCACGTCATCGCAGGAATCAGCCGCCCTTTTCAGATGTATATTGATACTCCCAAGGCATATGAAGAGGGGCTTGATGCGCTTAAGTATCGGATTACGAAAGATACTGAGACGATCCTTTTTATCGAAAATGAAGAGCCGGAGAAGCAAATGGTGTTTTTCCCCGATCATTTGGAGAAGCAGCTAGTGGAAGCCGTGAAGTTCACGGATGAGAAGCGGGCTAATTTGCTATTAAAGGAGTTTCTACAAATCTTGTCTAATCGGGAGCTGACACACAACCAGATGTATAATTGGCTGATGAAGCTTCTGCTGGATTTGCTGTACATCCCGGAGCGGCAGGATCGGGCTCTTTTCTCACTCGATACCGATGCGATTCCATTGTATGAACAATTGAAACGATTCAACACAATTCAGGAGATCGAGCATTGGTTCATGGTGCAAATTATTGAGCCGATTATACATACGGAGGATCAGAACAAGGAAGCGCCGCACCACAAAATATCGAATGAGGTCATCCGGATTATTCAAAGTGAATATGACCGTGAATTAACGCTGGAGGAATGCGCCTCGCGACTTAATTATCATTCCAGCTACATCAGACGCGCGTTGAAAAAAAGCTTGAATATTAATTTTACCGACTATTTGCTATCATACCGGATAATACCAAGGTATACAGGGCATATGTTAGAAAAAGCGTTCACTCCATGGGGTGAGCGCTTTTTTTTTTTTGCAGTAAAACCAACAAATTTCGCGTAATTTTGATAATATAAGACAATAGGATGGAAGATCAGTCCGACTTGGGGGCTCGCGTTTATGAGTTACAATTTGTATCTATCCGTATTGCTAATGGCAGCTACGTGCAGTTCATTGGTAATCGTATATATTTGTTGGCAAAGGCGAGAGTTTCCGATTGCCATCAGCTATGGTTTAGGCATGTTAACGGGTGTCTTTTACACTTTCGGGTATGCTTTCGAAATCGTGAGCACGAGCTTAGAGCAGATTAAGTTTTGGCTGCGCATTGAGTATATCGGCATCCCATTTGGGACGATTATGTGGTTTGTGCTTGTTCTGCAGTATACGGGAAGGCAGAAGCTCATTAACAAATGGTTCCTTTCCCTGCTCTTGATTGTTCCGATGATCACTTTCGTTTCTCATAATACGAATGAGTGGCATCACCTCTTTTATAAGAGCATGAGCTTGGATTACACCGAAGGCTACCCACTTGTTATTTTGGAAAAAGGCCCCCTCTACAAACTTCATGTTTTTTATTCCTACTCATTTCTTGTCGTAGGCATGGTGTTGCTGTTCCACAAGTTGATCAAATCAACACCGCGCATGCGCAAACAAGTCAGCTTTATGATCATCGGGTCATGGGGGATTTTCGGCTTTACATTGGTTTATTTGAGCGGTATTTTGAACATCCCTATTGATATATCCCCGTTTGGCTTTATTTTCTCGGGAGTCTTCTACTTATGGGGAATCTATCAATTCAATATGCTGCGGTTAGCGCCGTTGGCACTTCAGAAGGTGTTTGGCTCGATGCAGGATGCCGTTATGGTCTTCGATCTGGACGACACGCTAACCAGCTTCAACCAATCGGCCAAACGTGTTATTTCAGGTATTCATCACGATTGGATTGGGCGGTCTGCTAGTCAGGTCTTCGCTAACTATCCCAAACTGCTAGAGTCCATGACGAAAGGTCCTTCGTTGAATGGCAGCATACAGCTCTCTGGCCAATCTGACGTGCAATATTATCAAATTTATCTGTCTGATATTCACGATAATCGTCAGAGGCCCGCGGGGAGAATGCTGCTGCTGAGCAATGTCACAGAGAGGGTCCGATCAGAGGAACAACTCCGCGATAACGCTAGACAGCTTAGCGAACTGAACTCATTTAAGGATAAGATGTTTAACGTCGTTGCTCACGATATTCGAGATCCATTAGCGGTACTTATTAATTTGGTGGAAATCATGGAAGATGATTTTGCAGATGGCGAAGGCGAACACGAGGAAATTGTGCGGGAAATGAGTCAACAAATTCAGAGCACTTTTATATTGGTAGAAAGCTTGCTAGATTGGTTTCGAAGTCAAAGGGGGGGAATGACGTTCAATCCCATCGAAAGAGATTTGGCCCAAATGGTACAAGCCAATATACGTCATCTACAGGTTCGAAGCGAGAATAAACAGATTCAGATTAGGTCGGACATTCCGAAGGATTCGTTTGTTTATGCGGATAAAGAAATGCTCGATCTCATCATTCGGAATCTGCTTTCCAATGCGATTAAATTTACCGATTCGGGAGGCCATATCCATGTACATGCAGTGACTGACAACGATCAAATGATCGTTTCAGTGAGCGATACTGGAGCAGGGATGACATCGGATCAGGTCGTAATGTTACAGCAGGCATCTCCGATGTCCTCATTGGGTACAGCGGGTGAACGAGGCGTAGGCTTGGGACTTACATTGTGCAAGGAATTTGTCCAGTTAAATGGCGGAGATCTATGGTTTGAGAGTTCGCTTGGGCAAGGCAGTACGTTCTATTTCTCCGTCCCAACCCAGCCTCGATTTTCAGCTAGACTAGCAGGTAGTATGGGAGAGAGCGCGCGATGAAAGTTATCCTTGTAGACGATGAGAAAGCCATGCATTTCATTATGAAGCGAATGCTCGCCAAGATGGCAGGAATTGAGGTTGTGGGTAGTTTTGTAGATACAGCGTCAGCCTATTCCTATGTAGTCAAACATGAAGTGGATTTAATGTTTGTCGATATCAGCATGCCCAGAGAGAACGGGCTAGAGTTTGCTGAACGCTTACGAGAGAGTGGGCGGGCAACGAAGATCGTTTTTATTACCTCGCACAAAGAATACGCTTTGTTCGCATTCGATGTGTATGCTTTTGATTATATCGTGAAGCCCGTTGTGCAGGAGCGATTGTTGCGAACTGTGGAGCGTGCTCGTGCCGACCAGGTTCCGGAACAGGAGAATCATCCAGCAACAGAACCGCTGATCGATCCGTTGACCAATCGGGAATTGGATATTGTATTAGCGATCGTAGAAGGGATGTCCAATAAGGAAATTGCCGATCGGTTCGGATTAACCGAAGGCACGGTTAAGGGGCATATTAATCGTATATACGGGAAGCTTGGTATAAAACGACGTGTCCAAACGGTTGCTCGCATGAAAGAGTTGAGACTACTGCCCTTATAGGGCCAAGTACATAGAAGTAAACAACCCATACATGACAAATGTATGGGTTTTTCGACATTTTTTTATGAACTATAACTTTAGTTACATCTCACATATAGGCCCAAAAGTATATAATTGCCAATGGAAATAGACAAATGACAGGAAAGTGGAGGAAATAAATGATTAACCTAATTAAGAAGCAATTTTCCAAGTTCAACTTGGTCTTAGTCGCGACTCTGTTTGTAATTCTCTTAAGTGGATGTATTATTCAAACCGGCTCAGTTGTTTTTAACTTCCTCGTTGGAGATACGCTAGCGGGATCAGAGCAAGTATATGTAAGATATTCAGATGGAACGATAGCAACAGGACCAACGAATCAAGCCAATCAAACTTCAATAACCGTATCAACTAACAGTGCCAAAACAATCGTAGGTGGCTATGTGAGCGATGGGAATGTAAGTTGGGTTCCCAATTATTCATACACTAACCTTGTAAATTTGAGCCAAATTTCAGCACTAAAGCCAACTCATGCTGTAGATCATGTCACTCAAGTATCAGTGACGGATAGCAGCCATCCGGGTTATGTGGATGTGACGTTTGCTGTTTATGGAACCAACGATGAACTTGTAGATGGCCGAACGGAAGTATTCGCCCATTCTGCGGATGCAAACACAACGTTTTACAATACAGATTTTAATGATATAAGTAATGGACCTCACACGCGGAGTGATAGTGTTAAGGAAGGTTACTCTTCGTATACGGTCAACGGTCTTGTGACATTTGTTATTCAGTCTGACATAAGTAGTATTTCATCAAAACCGCTCGCATTGTATTCGGGATGGAATTTAATCTATGACTCGTCAGAAAGAGTATATGCAGGAACTAACGTAGCAGTTAATGATAATGATGACGGTGTATCGAGTGCAATACCAGTGGGATTTAATTTTAACTTTTTCGGAAACAGTTATAATCAAGCCTACTCAAGTACAAATGGCTTTATGATGTTTCATGAACCAACAGATGGATGCTGCTATGATGGTGAAGTTCTTCCATTGGGATCGAGTCCAGATAGCGATTTACCTAATAATTTTATCGCACCTTTTTATGATGATTTGTATATGTCGAGTAGTAAAGTGTTGTACAAAACGCTAGGAACCGCTCCTAATCGAAAGTTTGTCATGCAATGGACGAATATGAATTTTTGCTGTAATGAATCCAGTCCCTTTGGTACTTTTCAAGCCATCCTGTATGAATCTACGCAAGAAATACAAATGCAATACCGATCGCTTGTGGGGTCAGATAAATCATATGGTGAGTATGCTTTGATAGGTCTGCAAGACGGTATTAATTACAGTGCCTATTCGGAACAGCAAAAGAAAATTAAGAATAAACATGCAATTCGTTTCACTCCAACAAATGGGAATACTTCGTATACAATAACTTCTAGTAGCGATGTAAATTCTAGTGTCAGTTACGATCCGATTTATCTAATCAATAATTTGGTTACTCCGTCTACCGATAGCAGATTAGGTTCGCTGRATTTAAGCGGCATAACGCTTGATCAACCAGTAAGTGCGGATACGTACGATTACACGGCMACTGTGCTGAACAATGTTGCGGTCACTACAGTTACGTATGCAACTGATAGCCAWGCAACAGCGGATTTACAGCTCAATGGGGCTTCTGTTAGTAATCCGATTCMKYTAAATGTTGGYTCTAATGWGATAAGCATCGTTGTTACTGCGGAAGATGGAACGACTAAAAAGACCTAYACRACYAMKGTTTTACGAGYTGGTTCAAATAATGCTGSTTTAAGYTCGCTGAATTTAAGCGGYATAACGCTTGATCAACCAGTAAGTKCGGATACGTACGMYTACACGGCAGCTGTTCCGAGCAACGTTTCGGTGACTACAGTTACGTATGCAACTACGGATAGCCATGCAACGGTAGCGTTACAACTCAATGGGAATCTAGTCAACGATCCAATTAGTCTCAATTTGGGGTCTAATACGATTGCCCTTATCGTGACTGCCCAGGATGGAACGAAGCAAACTTATACGGTCACTCTCAGAAGTATGGTTACTGGTATTGAAGTGTCTATCACTAGTGACAACATGTACGTAGGGGACTCTTTACAACTTCATGCCAATATAACTCCTGATTACGCTACGGACAAAACTTTCAACTGGTCTGTAAGCGCTGCTACAGGGAAAGCAACGATTAATACTGACGGTCTACTTGTCGCAACTCAAGCAGGTACTGTTACCGTTCAGGCAACTGCACATGATGGATCTGGCATTGTTGGGACCAAGGTAATTACTATTTATACTGCTCATGATGAGCATTCATCTACACCTCCATCCTCATCTCCATCTTCACCTGCATCTCAACCTGAATCTCCACCAAAGACATCAACAGAAAAGCCGGACTCTGGTCTTACTCCTGCTTTAGATGAAAGATATTGGTAACAATTGGGCGAAAAGCGAGATCGAGAAACTTGCTGGAGCAGGGATCATCGGAGGATACGAAGACGGTACATTCAAGCCGGATAACACGATCACTCGTGAGGAGATGGTTATCCTGCTGTCTCGGATTGTAAACCTCAACAATGTACCAAAGGATATTTCCAAAGGGAATTTCGAAGACGTGAAGGATTCTTATGCAGCAAATGAGATCAAGGCTGGAGCACAAGCCGGCATCATTAGCGGTAAAGCAGCTGGAAAGTTTGATGCGAAGAGCACTTCCACACGCGCGGAAGCTTTGCAGATCATCCTGAATGCGTTGAAGCTAAACCCGGAATTGAAGAAGCTGTTGGATTCACTTAACTAAGGATGTTGAAGCCATAGTCGTAATACAAAAAGGTCATCTTCAGAGATGACCTTTTTTGGTATTTATTTTGGGATAAGCGAAGCTTACCCCTATTTAAGTTTAGGGCTGCCTCGGGTCACCCCGTGGTGCCATGGGACGCTTCGTTGCACTTTGTGCAACATAGAGCGGTATACTGCTTGCAATTCCAGCCCTCGTTGCACAAAGTACAATCATTTTGGCGTTGTTACACGAAACCAGCCGTTTGTAGCCCATAATGTTGTACTAAGTACAATATAGGGGAGTGCGGAGGGCTAAATGCGGTCATAATGCTGCACAAAGTACAACATAGAGATTGCAATAGCGTTATAAGCAAGACGATGCCTGTGTACTTCTAAGTCTACGGAATTCCTTGGGCGTGGTGCTGCGTTGCTTTTTAAAGGATTGGATAAAGTGATTTACATGATTGAAACCAACTGTCCGGGCAATTTCGGTTATCGTATATTCCGTCGATTCTAATAGCTCACAGCTCTTTTTAATGCGGTACTTGATCAAATAGTCGTAAGGGGTAATATGGATGCTTTTTTTAAAGCTACGAGTGCACTCCGATACACTCAAATGGGCTACATCAGCAATTTCCTTTAACGTTATATTATTTGTATAGTTCTGATGAATAAAGCTAAGCATCAGCTGCAATCTTTCTTGTTGTAGTCTGCTATGCTTAGAGGCCTCTTCTGCAGATAACGAAATGTTGGATATTAGAATTAACCATAACTTGACCGTTTGGATGGAAATCTCGTACTGCCATCCCCAGCTCTTTTTCAATTCAAACTCCTTCTGCATCTCGCCAAGGATATGAAGGATTTGATTTTCCCATTCGGTATCTCCTTTAATTTCTAGTGATAATAAATAAGAGTTGGTATAAGGAAGTACATAATTTTTTTCCATGGCACTATCTGAATAAAAGGCGAGCAGCTTCTCCGGAAAATTGAAGCTCACATATTCTCCGTCATGCGTAAGATGGGTCACAATGTGAAGAACACCTTTGTTGATGAAAATAGCCTGCCCCGCACTTAAATCATAATCAATCCCATTGATTTGAATTGTTAGTTTTCCTTTGGTCACCAAAGTCATTTGTAATTCTTCGTGCCAATGCAAGTCGTTAATTCCTCTGCCTATAGGAACAGATCCATGATTCGTATGAGTGTACATGATGTAGGGGAAGGCCTCGTCAGGATACTGAATGGCTTCATATAATTGTTTTTTCAAAGGGGGTCTCCTTTTAGACGATATATCAATATAAATTAGGGATATAATTGCACAAAATATACATTGGTGATGTTATTATTATATCCAGCCTAGGCTTACCATTACAATCCTGTGCACAGGATTTGTTGAACAGCTTGGAGGAATTATGGATAGATTAATGAAATCTGCTTTGCTTTCACATCCGTTTATTTTGTTAGTCATCAGTATCTTATCTGTCTCTATCTCATCTGTCATGATCAAATTCTCGGATACGCCTACGTCCGTGGCTGGAATGTACAGATTGTTTATTTCTGTCATTCTTATGCTCGCTTTTGTCCCTTGGAGGAGCATTCGCTCTTTACGGATGAATAGCAAAGATTGGGGTATCGTGCTTTTAGCCGGTCTTTTTCTAGGGTTGCATTTTCTCTGTTGGATGGAATCACTGGTCTATACCTCTGTAGCTAGCTCGATGGTCATCTTGTCGTTGCAGCCACTGTTTGTCATGATCGGCTCTTATTTATTATTCAAAGAACAAGTCAATCGGCTAACCGCCGGTTGTTTGATCGTGGCACTTATGGGTTCAATCTTTATCGCTTGGGGAGATATAGGGATTTCGAGAGCAGCTCTGATCGGAGACGGCTTATCGCTAGCAGGGACGCTATTTGTTTCAGTCTATTTGCTGGCGGGGCAGAAAATAAGCAGTAAAGTCGATGCGAATGTATACAGCATTATTGTCTTTTTTATAGGCGGTACCGTCATGCTCCTCTACAATATAATGAATAACATTTCCTAACTGGCTACGACTCGTCCGAGTGGACTTATTTCTTGTTGCTTGCGATTATCCCGACGATATTCGGACAATATATCTTTAATCTATTGTTGAAGTCAGTGGGGGCAACGACTGTCTCAGTGGGCATTATCGGAGAGCCGATTCTTGCCATTATTCTCGCCTATCTATTATTAGGGGAGGCCATTACCTTATTTCAATTTTTAGGCGGCATGCTGACTTTATTCGGAATGGGAATGTATTTCTGGTCCAAATCCATGGTCGGGGGGAGGAAAGTTGGCAACCGCTAATTCAACCCGATATTGTAATAGAAAAAATGAGTCGAAACAAAGCGCCACCCGGAAGCCGGGGGGCGCTTTGTATTGTTGATGCTATTAGCAAAGCTTGCAGTCTAACTGCTCAACTTCGGGCAGCCGGTACAGTACTCTTTGACACTGGAGACCTCATAGTAGAAGCAGCAAGTTTTGCGCATCCGCATAGGCGAAGTAGAAAGTGATGTGACGGTCGGCTTGTGATGAAAACGGCTTAGCGGGTTTTGTTTTTCCCCGAACACAGCACCGGGAGCCTGATGAACCAGATACTGAAAGTCTGCTCGGGACTGCTCTTGCTGCTCACCCGTTAATCCGATTCGTTTCTCGTATAAGGAGAACACACGAACCGCAACATTTTCCCATAATATTGATTTTGGCACGTTGGCCATCTTGGACATAATTGCTATTAATTTCCCTATATTCCCGGCAAAAAGAGCTGAGATAAGTGCATTGCGCCAAATCTCCCGTTTGCCAGCTTCCGGCATTATCGCATAAATATCGGCAAGACTGACATGCTCCAGCCAAGGGTGACCCAGTGAGGATTCAAGAGAGCAATTATCGGCAGATAGATCCAGTCCTTTGTTGTACACGGTCATAGTTTAACACTATCATGCGGCCCATCGTGCATAATCCTTTTATTGTTAAAATAGCTGTAGCGTTGGAGGGTAGGATCCCGAATGCTTATACGCTGTCGGAGACATGGAGGTATACTTTTTGAAAATACGGAAGAAATAAGAATGATCATAATAACCTAAATAATTAGAGATCTCGGTTACCGAAAGGTCGGAATTCGTCAACAAATTGCAAGCTTCTTTCATGCGCAATAGATGAATGTACTGAATAGGAGAGACGCCCATAACTTCGCGAAACATGGATATTGTATAGTTGGACGAGCGGTGTATGAGGGCGGCAAGTTGATCGATTTGGATCGGCTGTCTGTAGTGAGCGACCATGTATTTCTGCAGTTCATTCGCAAGCTTCAGCTTGACAGGAGTGACTTCCACAAGTTCAAATTCACGTGCGGCCATTCCGACTAGTTCCTGTAAAATCMCGTTGACAAAATAGCGATTGAATTTGCCGTCGCCGACGACTTCGAGATAAAGCTTTTCGAATCGTTGCTTGAAATATTCGAAGTTACGGAGTTTACATTTGTTGAACTGACCTTTTCCGAAAATAGGAATTTCTTCCGCATCCTCTTCGCCGTGATTGAACAAAACGGTGATTTTTTGATGTTCACCTTCATAATTCTCACCCGTTCGCAACGTGTTAATCGGTATGAACAGCAATTCTCCTCTTTCCCCAATTACAGTACGATCGTTGATGGTGTATTTGATTTTACCGTCGATCACTAGTACGAGTACATTATGATTTAACAACATCAGATTCGTACGCCAGTTCGGAATGCGGTTGTCAAAGTGAACGGAAAGAAGGGATAACATATGTACGAAAGTTCCTTTCAGGTAGTATATCTAGACATTAGCAGTATACATGGAAATATTCAATAATCCTTTAATTAATAAGCTTTTCAATATAAAAATGGAAGAGAATTGTACACATAATCAGTATTATGTGCATGGACTATCCTCTTGTGTGTTTAGTAC
>NZ_JBFTQB010000441.1:0-5095 GCF_056398785.1 Paenibacillus sp. 01T422
GTACATATGTTTGTGGCTTCTTTGAAAGAGGTGGAGATCGGATATAACGATATTCCCTGCATACAAGATGCTAATGTTGAGATTCAATCAGGTGAATTTGTTGCAGTTACAGGTCCTAATGGCGCAGCGAAGTCAACCTTGCTGAAACTTATGTTGGGCTTGCTTGAGCCATGGAAGGGGAAGGTGTTCCTATCATCGGCGAATGAAGAGGGCAAGAAGCTGAGAGTTGGCTATGTATCTCAACAAATCTCAGCATTCAACAGCGGATTTCCAAGCACAATCCTTGAGTTTGTTCGTTCAGGCAGATACGCGAGCGGCTCGTGGTTCCGGAAGCTATTGATAGAAGATGACCGCTTGACGGAGATGGCACTGCGGCAGGTGGGTATGTGGGATTTGCGGAAGCGTAAAATAGGGGAACTCTCTGGGGGACAGAAGCAGCGGATATGCATCGCCAGAGCGCTCGCCCAAGAGCCGGATATGCTTGTGCTGGATGAGCCTACGACGGGGATGGATCAGGATAGTCGGTTCGGATTCTATGAACTTATGCACCACCAAGTCAAGGTTCACGGACGTACAGTTATTATGGTGACGCATAGTCTTGGCGAAGTAGCTCCTTATCTCAATCGAATCATTGAACTGGAAAGAAAGGAGGATGGCGGATGGAAATGCTGCACTACGACTTCATGCAGCGGGCATTTTGTGCCGGTGGGTTGATAGCGATAATAGGTTCCATTCTAGGCGTTTATCTGATGCTTCGAAGGCAGGCGCTTATGGCAGATATGCTCTCGCATGTCTCGTTGGCCGGCGTAGCGGGAGGTGCTTACCTGCACATCAACCCTACGTTATCTGGATTTGTTGTGGCAACTTTGGGGGCAATCGCAGTCGAATATGTGAGAAGGTCCTATAAATCCTATAGCGAGATTTCTGTTGCGATTATTATGGTTGGCGGGTTGTCTTCCGCTGTCATCATCATGAGCCTTACTCCAAGTGTCAACAAAGGGTTCTCTGCCTATTTATTTGGTTCCGTCGTTGCCGTCAATGAAATAGAGCTGCTGCTCATGTTCATCGTTGCCTTGATAGGAGGTATCTTCTTCTACGTATTTCGCCGGCCGCTGTACCAAATTACGTTCGATGAAGATACAGCCAAAACGAATGGACTGCCTGTAAGATGGATTTCACTTAGCTTTAGTGTTTTAACGGGCATGATCGTAGCCGCTGCAATGCCAATTGTTGGCGTGCTCCTCGTCTCCGCGCTAATTATTCTTCCCGCAGCACTAGCTATCCGTATAGCGCCTAGCTTCGTTTCGTCACTTTTTATCGCGATGGGGATTGGCTTGGTTGGTGTTTTTTCAGGCCTTACAGCTTCCTATGAATTAAGCACGCCGCCTGGCGGAACTATTGCGATTCTTTTATTAATCGTCTTAATAGCTGGTTTAAGTATCAAAAAGTTGATCGTAAAGTTCAGCAAAGCCAGTAATCAAAAAGAGCTTCAAGCCGAACAAACGGCTTTCAGCGCTCTGCTGCCATCATCTCAGGAGTCTGCTTAATCATTATCATTTCATACTTATTTGGAGGAATAAACGAAAATGGAAAAATCATGGCTTGTAAAATCACTCGTATTCACTGCCGTATCCACACTTATTTTATCAGGCTGCGCAGCCCAGTCCTCGACCACCGGTAAGCTAAACGTAGTCACCACTTTTTATCCGATGTATGAATTCACCAAGCAAGTAGCTGGAGAGCATGCAGACGTTATCGCTTTGATACCCGCTGGTGCCGAACCGCATGATTGGGAGCCGAGCGCCAAAGATATGAAGAAGGTGAGTAATGCGGATGTGTTTGTATTCAACGGAATCGTGGAAGGTTGGGCCGAACAAGCGCTAGCGGGTGCAGACAATCAGAAGCGTGTTGTTGTTGAAGCCAGCAAAGGCATTGAATTAATGGCAGGGCTGCCGGAAGAAGAGGAGGACCACAAAGAGGAAGGACACAAAGATGAAGACCACAAAGAGGCTGCTGATGGTAAAATCCTGGATCCTCACGTTTGGTTAAGTCCTGCTCTCGCTCAAAAAGAGGTGGAGTCCATTGTGGTTGGATTGACCCAAGCCGATCCCGCTCACACAGCGGACYATCGGAAAAATGCTGATGTCTTTATCGCGAAGCTCAAAGCCTTGGATGAGTCCTTCCGAACGGGTCTCAGTAATGTGAAAAAGAAAGATTTCGTGACACAGCATGCCGCATTCGGTTATCTGGCCAAAGAATATGGATTGACCCAAGTACCAATCGCTGGACTCTCGCCGGAACAAGAGCCCTCACCGGCCAGAATGGCCGAGATCATCGATTTTGCTAAAAAAAATCAAGTAAAGACGATTTTCTTTGAAACATTGGTCGATCCGAAGGTGGCTCAAACGATTTCCAAAGAAATCAATGCCAAAACGGATGTGCTTAATCCGCTAGAAGGTTTGACGGATGAAGACAAAAAGCAAAATTTGGACTACATCGCAATCATGACCAAAAACTTGGAAGCACTCAAGAAAGCTTTGAATGACTAATTTTGAATGACGAATAAAGGAGAATGAACATGTCAGATCATAAAATACCAGTTACTGTTTTGAGCGGGTACTTGGGTGCCGGTAAAACGACTTTGTTAAACCACGTTCTGCATAATCGGGATGGCTTGAAAGTTGCTGTCATCGTCAATGATTTAAGCGAAGTTAATATAGACGCTGGGCTTATTCGCGAGGGCAGCGGGCTGTCTCGGACTAATGAGAGTCTGGTTGAAATGTCCAATGGCTGCATCTGCTGCACGTTGCGAGACGATTTGCTGAGGGAAGTGGAGCGGCTTGCCAAAGAAAATACATTTGACTATATCCTGATTGAGTCAACCGGTGTCGGCGAACCCCTGCCAGTTGCTCAAACTTTTACCTACATCGATGAGGAGCAGGGCATAGATCTTTCCCAGTTCTGTCGGTTGGACAGCATGGTGACCGTTGTAGATGCCTATCGTTTCTGGACGGACTATTCCTCAGGTGAAACGCTGCTGGAGCGGAGCCAAGCGGTTGGGGATGACGACACAAGAGAAGTAGTGGATCTTCTGATCGATCAAATCGAATTCTGCGATGTGCTTATTATGAATAAATGCGACATGCTGGAGGAAGAGGAGCTGAATGAGTTAGAAGGCGTTCTGCGCACGCTGCAGCCCAAAGCCAGGTTTATTCGCTCTATTCATGGACAAGTGGCGCCAGCGGACATTCTGAATACGCATCTTTTTGACTTTGATGAAGTTAGCACATCCGCGGGCTGGATGAAGGAGCTGGCGAAGGAAAAGCATACGCCCGAAACCGAAGAGTATGGTATTTCTTCTTTCGTGTACGAAAGAGACCGGCCGTTCGAGCCTTCGCGGCTGATGAGCTGGATGGAGGATTGGCCTGCAGAGATCGTGAGAGCCAAGGGGATTATGTGGTTGGCTACTCGGAACAATCATGCTCAAAACTTGAGCCAAGCAGGTCCCTCGGTTCGGTTCGGACCCGCAGGGTATTGGATAGCTGCGCTTCCGGAAGAAGAGAGAGAAGCCATTCTCGAAGAGGATGCAGACCAGATACCGCACTGGGATGCCACTTACGGGGATCGCATGAATAAGGTCGTATTCATTGGGATAGAGATGGATCGGGCAGACATTACAGCCTCGCTCGATGCTTGTTTATTGACAGAGGATGAGATGCTCATCGATTGGCGTCAATTTGAAGATCAACTGCCGAACGCCATGATGGAATTCGAGGATGCATAGGTAATCTAGTTGGAGGCGGAACTATGTTCCGCTATTTGGCCAATTTCTGCTGAAAACGCAGCATGGAGGATAAATAAGAGCCTGTGGTTCCGCTCGGCGAGAAAACGGTTCGTTTTTCTCCTAATAAAGGACTCCAGTTCCCTTTAGTAAAAATTTAGCGGGGATTCCGACTCGATTTTTTGGGAATTTATTAAAAGTCGTAAGGGATTTCGATGAAATGAGTAATGACTAGTCGTCATTTTTGTGCTACTATTTCAATTAATCGTGCTACTGCACACGTGAACATTGAGAGGTGGAATGAAAATGAAACATCGACTAGTCATTTTTGTGCTGCTAATGGTTACTGTTATTTGGATTAGCGGCTGTACAGAGGAGAAGCCAAAACCTGTGGCAGATGCTAGCAAAAAAGAGCTCGTTCTAGCTATTGGCGGGGAGCCTGAAGCAGGTTTTGATCCAACAACGGGGTGGGGACGATATGGATCGCCTCTGTTCCAAAGCACATTGCTTAAACGTGACAGCAATTTGAATATTACGAATGATTTGGCGACGGGATATGAGGTTAGCCAAGATGGAATCATTTGGACAGTAAAATTGCGCAAGGATGTCAAATTCAGCGATGGTCAACCGTTAACATCAGAGGATGTTGTTTACACCTATCAAACCGCTGCGTCTAGCGGATCTGCTATTGATCTGAGCAATGTCCAACGTGTAGAAGCGCCTGATGAGGTAACTGTCAAATTTACACTGAAAGAACCGCAATCTACGTTTACGCAAATGCTTGTTTCAACAGGCATAGTCCCCAAACATGCTCACGGCAAGGAGTATGCCAACAAACCAATCGGCTCCGGTCCCTACAAATGGGTCCAGTGGGATAAAGGGCAGCAGCTGATTGTCGAATTGAATCAAGATTACTATGGGAAAAAGCCGTTTTTCGAAAAAATCACCTTCCTTTTCCTAGGTGAAGATGCCGCTTTTGCTTCAGCCAAAGCAGGAACGGTGGATATGGCTGCGATTCCTGCAGCATTCAGCAAGCAAACCGTGAACGGCATGGAGCTACGAACAGCAGCAACCGTGGACAATCGTGGCATCATGTTTCCTTACGTGAAATCCGGAGAGAAGACGAAAGACGGTTACCCGATCGGCAACGATGTCACAGCGGATGTGTCGATTCGTAAGGCTATTAATCTAGCACTCGATAGAAAAGCCTTGGTTCAAGGCGTTCTTGAAGGCCACGGAACTCCGGCTTATACCTTAAATGATGGACTTCCTTGGTTTAATCCCGTAGCTGTTTTTGCTGACGCGGATCTGCAA
>NZ_JBFTQB010000442.1:0-5088 GCF_056398785.1 Paenibacillus sp. 01T422
ATTCAACCCTGTTTTACCTGAAGGAATTAAAGCACGTCTATTTCCAGTTCCAATTACTGCAATTGCAGAAGAGCTAGGAACATCCCTATTTAAGAACATGGCCGCATCAGGAGCGTCTTGGGCATTGCTCGGTTTGCCGATTGATGTGTTTAATAAAGCTGTTGAAGAAGAGTTCGGTCGTAAAGGCGCAGCTGTCGTAGAGAAAAACATCGAGGCAGTTCGCAAAGGTGCTGAATCCGTACTTGAATTGGCTGGCGGCCCAATCGCTGACTTCCAATTAGAGCCGGCTGACGGCATGCAAAAATTGTTCATGATCGGTAACGATGCAATCGCTCTTGGAGCTGTAGCTGCTGGCTGCCGTTTCATGCCTGCATATCCAATTACACCTGCTTCCGAGGTAATGGAATACTTGATTAAAGCACTTCCTAAATTCGGCGGTACAGTTATCCAAACAGAAGATGAGATCGCAGCTTGCACAATGGCAATCGGCGCTAACTACGCTGGTGCGCGTGCACTGACAGCATCTGCTGGACCTGGTCTGTCCTTGATGATGGAAGCAATCGGTTTGGCTGGTATGACGGAAACTCCAGTTGTTATCGTTGATACACAACGCGGCGGTCCAAGTACAGGTCTTCCAACGAAACAAGAACAATCTGACTTGAATGCAATGGTATACGGTACACACGGTGAAATCCCGAAAATCGTACTGTCCCCAAGCACAATTGAAGAATGCTTCTATGATACAATTGAAGCTTTCAACTTGGCTGAGAAATACCAATGCCCAGTTATTCTAATGACAGATCTTCAGCTTTCCTTGGGTAAACAATCCGCTGAAATGCTGGACTACAACCGTATCGTAATCGATCGCGGTGCTCTAGTAACAGAAGCTCCTGAGCAAGAAGCAAATCAATTGTTCAAACGTTATGAGTTCACTGAGAATGGTGTATCTCCACGTGTCATCCCAGGCGTTAAACACGGTCTTCACCACGTAACTGGTGTAGAGCATGACCAAACGGGTCGCCCTTCGGAGAGCACAGAGAATCGTCAAAGAATGATGGATAAACGTCTTGAGAAGTTGAAACACATTCAAGTAACGGATGCTATCAAAGCAGATGCTCCTCATGAGAACCCAGATCTTTTGATCATCGGTATGGGTTCCACTGGCGGTACAATTGATGAAGCAAGACGCCGCGTTGAACTAGAAGGCATCAAAACAAACCACGCGACTGTACGCTTGATTCATCCGTTCCCAGCTGAACAGCTGAGACCGCTTGTTGAGAAAGCAAAAACGGTTATCGTTGTTGAAAACAACGCAACTGGTCAATTGGCTGATCAAATCAAACTGCATGTTGGTCATGCAGATAAAATTAAAAACGTTCTGAAGTACAACGGTAATCCGTTCCTTCCAGCAGAAATCGAACAAAAATGTAAGGAGTTGACTTTAGCATGGCAACATTAAAAGATTTTCGTAACAATGTAAAGCCAAACTGGTGTCCAGGATGCGGAGACTTCTCCGTACAAGCAGCTATTCAACGTGCAGCGGCTAATGTTGGTTTGGAGCCTGAAGGTTTGGCAATCGTATCCGGTATCGGCTGTTCCGGACGTATCTCCGGTTACATCAATGCTTATGGTTTCCACGGTATTCATGGTAGATCTTTACCAATCGCACAAGGTGTGAAAATGGCTAACCGCGACCTTACAGTTATTGCTTCCGGTGGTGACGGAGACGGCTTCGCAATCGGTATGGGTCACACAGTACACGCGATTCGTCGTAACATCGACGTAACTTATATCGTTATGGATAACCAAATCTACGGTTTGACAAAAGGTCAAGCATCCCCACGTAGTGCGGAAGGCTTCAAAACGAAAAGTACACCACTAGGTACAATTGAGTCTGCTATTTCTCCGTTAGAAGTAGCTATGGCTGCTGGTGCAACATTCGTAGCACAATCTTTCTCCAGTAACTTGAAACAGTTAACTGCTGTTATCGAAGCTGGTTTGAACCACAAAGGGTTCTCCTTAATCAACGTTTTCAGCCCATGCGTAACTTTCAACAAAGTAAACACGTATGATTGGTTCAAAGAGAACATTGTTGATCTGGATGAAATTCCTGATTATGACTACACAAATCGCGTAATGGCAATGACCAAAATCATGGAAACTAACTCCATGTTGACAGGTATCATTTACCAAAACAAAGATAAAAAGAGCTATGAAGATTCCATCCCTAGCTTTGCAAAAGAAGGTCTTTCCAAACAAGATCTTCAACTTTCAGAAGCAGACTTCAACAAAATGCTCACTGAATTTAAATAATGGTTTGACCTTGAGGGCATATGGAGATAATCCGTATGCCCTTTTTGCTGAGCGGCAATACTGACAACTATACTAATTCAAAGGATGATATTGTATGAAAACAGTTCCCGTTGGAGTTTCGGCCAGACATATTCACCTATCGGAGGCGCATATTACCATTTTATTTGGTGAAGGGTATGAGTTGAAAGAATTTAAGGCTCTTTCACAACCAGGACAATTTGCAGCCCAAGAAACAGTTTCGATCGTAGGTCCAAAATGTAAAATGGATAAAGTGAGAATTCTGGGTCCTGCACGTCCTTTTACACAAATAGAAATCTCGCGCACGGATGCTTTTTCATTAGGTATTAATCCACCAGTTCGTGAATCAGGTCATGTCGAAGAAACACCGGGTCTCAGGGTAATTGGTCCAGTAGGGGAAGTTGAGCTTGATCAAGGTGTGATTGTAGCAGCTAGACATATACATTTTCACACATCAGATGCAGATAAATGGGGTATCCAAGATAAACAATTGCTGCGTGTCAAAGTAAATGGCGAAAGACCGTTGATTTTTGAAAATGTTATAGCTCGTGTATCCGAACAATTTGCTTTGGACATGCATATTGACACGGATGAAGGGAATGCAGCTGGTGTAAAAACAGGGGACATAGCTGAGATTCTTGACTAGTTCGAAAAGAATTGTTTTTGCCGTTATGCCAATTTCCTTTTGTACTAAATAGGCATGTAATGTTATAATAAAAGTTGCGTAATTATTTGTGAATTACGTAAGTTTTACCAACGCAAACTCGTAGGAGGAACGAAAGTGGCTAACCAAGTGAAATCCGATAAGGATTATTCCCAATATTTTCAGCCTCCTTCACTGTCAGATGCTAAGAAGCGCGGAAAAGAAGAAATCGCCGTTCACTATGACTTCCATATCCCTGAGGACATGCAGGGGTTCGGCAAAGATAAATATTATTTGATTCGCACTTACGGATGCCAGATGAATGAGCATGATACAGAAGTTATGAGGGGCTTGCTTGAACAAATGGGTTATCAGACGACGGATGACAAGTACCAAGCAGATGTTATTCTGTTGAATACTTGTGCGATCCGTGAAAATGCGGAGGATAAAGTGTTCGGTGAGCTTGGACACCTGAAGGCGCTCAAAGCACAGAAGCCAGGACTTGTTCTTGGTGTTTGTGGTTGCATGTCGCAGGAAGAAGCTGTCGTAAATCGGATTATGCAGAAGCATGCTTTTGTTGATTTGATTTTTGGAACACACAATATTCATCGTCTGCCTGGCTTATTGAAGGATGCCTTTTATAACAAAGAAATGGTTGTTGAAGTATGGTCCAAAGAAGGCGACATTATTGAAAATTTACCGAAGAAGCGGGAAGGAATCCGCGCTTGGGTGAACATCATGTTCGGATGCGACAAATTCTGTACATACTGCATCGTTCCGTATACACGCGGCAAAGAGAGAAGCCGGAGACCGCAGGATGTGCTTGCTGAAGTAAGAGATCTGGCACGTCAAGGATTTCAAGAAATTACGCTGCTTGGACAAAACGTCAATGCCTATGGCAAGGACTTTGAAGATATTACTTACTCTTTCGCTAATTTGATGGATGACATTCGTAAAATTGACGTTCCAAGGATTCGGTTTACAACTTCGCATCCAAGGGATTTTGATGACGACTTGATTGAAGTATTAGGACAAGGCGGTAATCTGGTCGAGCATATTCATCTGCCAGTTCAAGCCGGGAATACGGAAGTCCTTAAACGGATGAGTAGAAAGTATTCCAGAGAGCATTATTTGCAGCTGGCTCGCAAAATTAAAGCCACGATGCCGGACGTTGTGCTAACTACGGATATTATCGTTGGTTTCCCTGGTGAGACAGACGAGCAGTTCGATGAAACGATGTCTCTATACGAAGAAGTAGGATTCGATTTCGCGTTTACATTCATTTATTCGCCGCGCGAAGGTACACCTGCTGCTGGAATGGAAGATAATGTTCCGATGGAAGTGAAGAAGCAGCGCTTGTATCGTTTGAATGAACTTGTGAATGCTCACAGTAAAGCGAGTAACGAGAAATTGCTCGGGCAAACAGTAGAAGTACTTGTTGAAGGCGAAAGTAAGAACAACGCCGATGTACTTGCTGGGCGCACACGAACGAATAAGTTGATTCATTTTACCGGCTCCAAAGAGCTTATAGGTAAAATGATCGATGTAGAAGTAACGCATGCACAAACATGGATTTTGAAGGGTGAAATTGTTCAGAAGCCCTTGAAACTATCCATCTAATACGTTTGTTAATATAGATAGGAGTGTGAATGAAAGTGTCCCAATGTGATCACCAACATGATAACCAGCCTCATGCTTTTAAAGTTGAGGAATTTACGAATACGGAAATGATCGTTCGCGAAGATATTCTAGACAAAGCCAAGGAACTGGCTACTTTGTTAACCACTTCGAATGAAGTACAGTTCTACCAAAAGGCTGAGAAACAAATCGCTACAAACCCGGATATCCAAGTCTTGATTGGCTCCATCAAAAAGAAGCAAAAAGAAATTGTCGCCTTCCAGACGTTCAAGAACGAGAAAATGGTGCAAAAGATTGAGAATGAAATCGAAGTTCTGCAAGATGAATTAGACGGAATTCCAATTGTAAGTGAGTTCAAACAAACACAAGATGATATTAATTATTTGCTACAGCTGGTCATGTCGGTCATTCGTGATACGATTTCCGATAAAATCAATGTAGAAGCAGGAACTTCAGAAGCACCGACATCTTGTGAC
>NZ_JBFTQB010000443.1:0-9266 GCF_056398785.1 Paenibacillus sp. 01T422
AGCCAAGCAAAATTTCGGAGATTATGAAGAAGGGAAAGAGTGCAGGAAAGAGTACATCCCACCAAATGGAAACGCCGCGCAAGGCTGCTTGAAGTCCGGCATGAGGGAAGGCGAATAAGCATAGAATAATGGCAATAACAACAAAGGCCATGAGTAATGCCGCGGTAAAGTTTCTTTTCTCCATGGAACTCTACACCTCCTCTTCAACTATATGAAAGGAGTGGGACATACATGCCGGCCTAAAAAACTTAGACTTTGGTACTGTTATGTAAATGTATTTATGGTAAAATAGGACTAGTAATAGTCTTATATCCTAGGCCGCGGGAGTGATTCAAATGACAAGTGTCATCGTCGGTTTGGTCGTTTGTATGTTCGTGTTTGTCATTCGAGAAACGCTCATGCATACAGGTGATGAGGATATAGAAAACTATTAAGTAATCATGAGCAGAGAGGTTCTCACCATGTCAGAGCAAGAACGCAATACGCTGTTTGAATTGATGGGGGGAGCAGAGACCGTTCGCCGGATTGTGGAGGCTTTTTATCCCAAAGTACTGAAGAATCCTTTACTGGCGCCTCTGTTCCCTTCGGATATTGAACCCGTTATGGATAAGCAATATATGTTTCTAAGCCAATTTTTTGGAGGTCCGACTCTGTATTCAGATGTCCATGGACACCCCATGATGAGAGGAAGACACATGCCTTTTC
Organism: Paenibacillus sp. 01T422; assembly: GCF_056398785.1. Lineage (NCBI taxonomy): Bacteria > Bacillati > Bacillota > Bacilli > Caryophanales > Paenibacillaceae > Paenibacillus > Paenibacillus sp. 01T422. The sequence continues at coordinate 706 of NZ_JBFTQB010000443.1, forward strand.
CCATCACAGTGGAACGTGCAGATGCATGGTTAGGCTGTATGGGTGAAGCTATGGAGGAAGTGGGTTTGCCGCTGGAACTACGCGATTTTTTGCTGCAACGCTTGAAAGGTTCCGCTTATCATTTTGTGAATACACCTGAAGAGGAATAGTTCTTCTTTCCTACACTTTCCAGAGAAGAGGCGGGGTTTCAAGATGGTTGAACCTTTGTATGAGATTTCAGTGAAATGTACGTATTGCGACAATTCCTTCAAATCAATGAAGGTTCGTCCAAGCTTCAAAAAAGCGAGTAAAACAGACGCGGATTTCTGCGTTCATTATAAGGATATTAACCCTGATTATTATGTCGTGAGGATTTGTCCTTACTGCGGCTATGCGCAAACAGAGAACTTTTCGGATAAGTGGAAGTCAGCTCAACGTGAAGCTTTCCATGAGAGGATCGCCAAGAATTGGACGATGCGCAGCTTTGGCGGTGAACGAACGTGGGAGGAAGCGTTGCAGAGTTATAAGCTGGCACTGGTCAGCGCGCAAATTAAAGAGGAGAAATCCCGCGTTGTAGCAGGACTTCTTCACCATTTGGCGTGGCTGTACCGAGCTAAGGGCGATTGGGAACAAGAGAAGCGATTCTTGACTTTTGCCTTGGAAGCGTATGTTAACGTATATGAAAATGAAGGCATGGATCTGAATAATGCGAGACTGATGTTTCTGATGGGGGAGCTCAATCGCAGATTAGGTCGGTTCAATGAAGCAGTCAAATGGTTCTCACGCATCATTAATGACCGTAAGATAATGGATGCTGCGATGATTCGTGCAAGCCGTGAACAATGGATGGTAACTCGCGAAGATATGCTCGCTATTCGTATGGAACTGCCGGACGAAATGAAACAAGCAACTTAATTATTTCTGGTACAAAATGAAATGAACGCTTGGCTATGTATTGTGGTGATTGCTTGATGGCGATCCCTTGCATAGTTAAGCGTTCATTTTTTGCTCAATTGTTGGGAGTTTCTTGTAGTGGGTGAAACGATTTTTTCCTTGACGTTTGGATTCGTAGAGGGCTTGGTCTGCTTCATAGATCATTTGGGTCAATTCAGCCTGGGGTAATTCAGCAGTAGAAATACCAATAGAGATGGTAATTGGTGTTAGGATGGATTGGTTTTTGTACAGGAAGGCTTGGGCAGTCATGAAACATAAACGCTGGGCGTATAAGCTAAGTGTAATCGGGTCTGTCTCTGAACTGAGARGAATGAATTCTTCCCCGCCGTACCTTGCGAGATAATCTTCTTCATGAATATGTTGCCGAAGAACATGGCTAATTTCTCTTAGCAGTTGATCACCCTCCAGATGCCCGAAGAGATCATTATATTGTTTGAAATTATCCAAATCGATCATCATGATAGACATTTGTCGTTTACTAAGTGCATTGTTTGCGATGGGCATAAAGCTGCGGAGATTAGGAAGTTTGGTTAGGCTGTCTTGATTGGCTTGGAGCTCCATCTGGCGTTGTAAACGCCAACTCTTATTCTCATCATTCACCATAATAATGAGCGTAATGAAAGTGGCTGACATAATGGCTAGCATGAAAAGCTGATCGCCGACATAATGCCAGGAGAGTCTACTTATGAACAGTCCATGAATCAGGAGGCGTAAGAGAAAGACATAAGTGCATATCTGGAGTCCATGGCGAATAGGAATGTCCAAGAAGCCACTGCGGTATTCTTTATTGTGAAACAGGGAGCTTATAAGCGCAGGGGCGAGCAAATCTTGTGCGATGTTGAACCAGGCATGATTCTCGTTCAAAATGAGGCTGAAGCCCGTCGGTAAGACGGTTGACAGAAGGGCAATCGGCATTCCGTAACGCAAGCCTGCCATGAAGATGGGTAAGGAGCGTAAATCTATTAAACCGAGCGGCTCAGGCAGGGGTTCGAGCATCATGATCATACAAGCAAGACCGGTGAGCAGAGGCGCAAGAAGCTGCTCGAAGGAATCGGTCAGCATCTTGCTGCGTACTTTCATAGCCACGTAATTCAGTGTGACTAATGTGCATGCACTTGTCAAAGGAACGAGATACTCATTCATAGGAACTCTTTCTACTCCTTGCGCTTGAAAGCTACGATTGTTTCGTTCGTATAGCGGTGTCCGCCAATAAGTAATCGCGGTCTGTGTCAACGAGCGTCAGCTTGTTATGACAGCAAGGAAACACAAGAAGCTTCTTTTTACCCTCGTGAATGGATTTCAGCTCGTGGACTTTCATCGGCAGCAGCACATTGGAGCTATGGCAAAACGGACATTCGGCCACATAAACGTCCTTCATTACAATGTCATAAGGCCATGTGTTAGCAAAAGGAAACAGCACGGCTTACTTCGATTCCGGTTCGCTTTGTTCCGAAGTGGAAGATTTCGCGAGCTCTGCTAATTTTTGAAGTAAAATATGTTGTGGCATATGCATGAGATGTTCCAAAGGTACTTTAAGCTGCTCAGCCAGTTTGACGGCTGTTTCTGGAGAAATTTGTAACGGTTTCATAATTGTCATCACACCATCCTGTTCCGATTTTTTTGCAGGAACTTTATTTTATTGAATCATACTTCTTACCTATAAGCAATGAGTAAGATTGCGATGATTGCTCCTGATAGACCGTTTATGATTTAATAAAAGAAGGAAAGGAAAGGTGATAGCTTTGCTTCATTTACCTCTTAATCAAACGTGGAATTTAGAAACTTTTTTTCCTGGTGGAAGTGAGTCTCCTGCCTTCGCAGCACATCTGAAAGAGCTTCAAGCTTCGATTGCGGCCTTCCAAGAGCAAGTGCGGAACACACCATCCCCACAGCAAGCTGCAGATACTGGTGGTCTTGCGAGACTGGTTGAGCTGGTCCAGAGCAATTTGAAAAATATTCACGAGGCTGATTCTTTTGTCGGTTGTCTGCTTGCCGATAATCAGAAGGATAAGAAAGCGCCTGTATTGAATGGACAGGTCAAAAGCTTGTACGCGGAGCATTTGTCGTCACTTACCCATTTTGACCAAGTGCTGACCGGTATTCCGGATGAGGTTTGGTCAGAGATTCTGAAGAAAGAGCCATTCCAAGCAATCGCATTTCCGCTTCATGAACGCCGTGCCCTGGCACAAGAAAAGCTGTCGCCTGAACAAGAAGCATTAATCAATGATTTGGCCGTAGATGGTTATCATGGGTGGGGCGACTTGTATAATTCTACCGTAGGTCAATTCCGTATGCCTGTAGAGATTGACGGTGAGACGATTGAACTTTCGGCTGGCCAAGCATTTAATAAGCTGCATACAGAGAATCGTGAAGAACGGCTTGCTTTGTTTGAGAAATGGGAAAAAGCCTGGACGGACAAGGAAGATTACTGCGCAGAAGCATTGAACCATTTGGCCGGATTCCGCCTTCAAGTGTACAAATATAGAGGCTGGAACAGCATACATAAAGAGCCGCTAGCGATTAATCGCATGGAAGAGAAGACGCTGAATGTGATGTGGGATGTCATCGACCGCAATAAAGCGATCTTCGTTCAGTACTTGAACCGAAAAGCGAAGCTGCTTGGCGTTGAGAAATTAGCTTGGGTGGATGTCGACCCTTTTCGGAGCAAGCCTTCGAGAATCGCTGGATTGAAGCTGAGGACCGTGCTGGGAAGCGTCCAGGCGGCTTCTGTACATCGTTCCCAGTCGCGGGAGAGACGCGTATCTTCATGACGTACGGCGGCACGCTGAACAACGTCTCTACACTTGCGCATGAGCTTGGCCACGGCTACCATCAGCACGTCATGACGGATATGCCGGCACTCGCTCAGGAGTACGCCATGAACGTCGCGGAAACCGCGTCTACGTTCGCAGAGATGATCGTTGCTGATGCTGTTGTGAAGAGTGCTTCCACGGACGAAGAGCGCATCGTTTTGCTTGAAGACAAAATTCAGCGGGCAATTGCGTTCTTCATGAATATTCATGCGAGATTCATATTTGAAACGAACTTCTACGCAGAACGAAGTCAAGGACTTGTGAGCGTGGAGCGTCTGAATGAGCTCATGGTGGATGCGCAGAAGGTTGCTTATCAGGATGCGCTCAGCAGTTACCATCCGCATTTCTGGGCAGCAAAATTGCATTTCTATGCAACGGATGTGCCTTTCTACAACTTCCCATACACGTTTGGTTACATGTTTAGCGCCGGCATTTATGCGAGAGCTGTGCAAGAAGGCGCGGCTTTCGAAGATAAGTACATTTCTCTGCTCAGAGATACGGGCAGCATGAACGTGGAAGAACTTGCGCAGAAACATCTTGGCGTTGATTTGACTGAGCCGGACTTCTGGCAAAGCGCTGTGGACATGGCGGTTCAAGATGTGCAGGAATTCATGAGGCTGACAGAAGCAAAAGTTCAGGTTTAATAAGAAAAAGGGATGCCCTGGGAGTAGATCATATCTACGTCAGGACATCCCTTTTGTATTATATGGTTAGGCTTATATCTTGAACACTTGAATTGTCTGCTGCAGCTGTGTGACGACGCGCGTCATCTCTTCAGCTTGCGAGACAATGCCTTGGACGGTAGCGATCTGTTCGTTCATAGATGCCGAAACTTCTTGTGTGCCTGCAGCGGATTCCTCTGTAATCGCCGAGATGTTCTCCATGGCAGCGGCAATTTGCTCGGAGCTAAGAAGCATTTGTTCGCTTTCTTCTGCAAAGCGATTAATTTCTTCCGAGATAAAACCAACGCTATCGACAATCTGGGAGAAAACTGTTTCCGTTTGATCGATAAGCACGGTTTGTTTTTTTACGACATCTTCGTTGACTTGAATGCTGCGAATCGCTTCCTGAATGCCTTGCTCAATGCTCTTCACAAAGCCAAACACTTCACGGGTAAGGGAAGTGGATTCCTCAGCAAGTTTGCGAACCTCTTGTGCAACAACGGCGAAACCCCGGCCATGCTCGCCAGCTCTGGCTGCTTCAATGGATGCGTTGAGGGACAGCAGATTCGTCTGCTCGGCAATCTCCGAAATGGAGCGAGTTACGTTGGTGATACCAGCCGCTTGACGGGCCAACATGTCAATGGTTTCGGAAACCTGCTGGGTAACTTCTACATTTCGCTTCATGCCGACGCCTTGGCTTTCGACGGAAGTACGTCCCTTTTCCACTAGAGACATCATCTGATCGGAGCGGTCTTTCATTTCTTTTGCAGAACCTGCATAATTGACAATCTTCACTTCTATGTCTTTGGTCGTAATAGATACACCGGATACTTCTTCTGAAATTTGACCGGCGCCAGCAGCTAATTCATGGGCCGAAATGCTCACTTGTTCCAGGACCGTGCGAAAGTTTTCGTTTTTGGAGTAAATATCGCGGCTTGTTTGGAAAACTTGCTTGGAAATGGAGCCTGTATCGCGAAGAATATCACGAAGCTTATCGATCATTTTGTTGAAGGATTGGCCAAGTTGACCAAGTGTATCGTCGGAAGTTACTGTCACTTTCTGAGAGAAGTCGCCTTTGGAAATGTTAAGTGCAATGCGGGATAGGTCGGCCACAGGCTCTGTCAATTGGTTTTCGAACCACCTAATGAAAGGGTAGCTTAATGCAAGAAGAAGGACAAGAAAAACAATTCCTAGTAAGCGGTTCCATTCTGATGAGAATGTAAGGATTAGCAGAAATACACAGTTTAAGCCAATTAACCCATAGCAGCCTAACTGTAATTTCTTTCTAAAAGATAAGGTTGACATTTTATCCAAATTGACCGACTCCCTTGCGAAATTTGTAATGTATGCAGGAATAATGGACTATGTTTGAAAATTATACCATTGAATCTGGAAAGATTCTACACAAATTCGACAAATATCGTTCGTATTCGATTCATACATAGGATATATATAAAGGAAGTATTAAGAATAGTAAAAATTATACGAATATTTAAATAAATTGTTGAAATTTGTAAATTATATGGATATAATAGGTCTACAGTCGTGATTTACATAATAAGTAAAATTTTAAAACTTAAGGGGGAAGATGATGAGTTTAGATCAGATGTCACTTGCAAGACAAATCGATTTGGTGTTTAGAAGGATTAAGGATGAGTTGTCCCATGTAAGTTCAGGTACGGTGTTTGTACATATCAGGAATAATGAAATAGGCAAGTTCGGAGTGAAGCATATGCCGTTTGAAAGTAGGGACGGCGTGCTCCCAGAGACTACGGTTAAAGGCCTCACGGAGATTCAGTATCAATCATTTCGTCAGATGGCGCTTGAGTCTTTGAAGCGGAAGAAGAGTTGGACACATGGGGAAATTTACTTTGATTTTACGGTTAGACAAGGAATATTGTCAGCAAGCATTACCTTCGAAAGCAATTATAATATGGCTAGTTTAGCCAAAACGATTTAGCACTTATCTTCTATCAAGCAAACACCCCCGGTCGCGTTGATGACCGGGGGTGTTTTTGTAAGAGATTAACCACGATTTCTGCTGCGATACAAAACATAGATGAACAACGGAGCTCCAATGGCAGCTGTGAAAACACCTGCTGGAATATCGAGCGGTTTGAATACGAATCGTCCCGCCAAATCAGCAAGAAGTAGGAGTAAGGAACCAGTTAGTGCGGAAACGGGAATCAGTGAACCGAAGCTGGGTCCTACAAACTTGCGAGCGATATGTGGAGCCATAAGGCCGATGAAATTAATGGCTCCTCCGAATGCGACAGCAGCTCCTGACAGAGCCACACTCAAAATGATGAGTAGAAAACGCTGGCGTTGAACACTGCTGCCCACATTGCGGGCGATGTCCTCGCCTAAGGACTGCACTGTTATATGACGCGCATACAGAAAGATAACCGGAATCAGCACGCATACCCAAGGAAGTAGCGGGTAGACGGCTTTTTGCCAAGAGACGCCATAAATGCTCCCTGTCATGAAGGTCAGCGACTGATTCGCAAGAATGATAGGTCCTGAGATCATCATCAGATAGGAGAGCGCGCTCATCGCCGCAGTGAAGCCAGTGCCGATAAGGACAAGGCGGAGCGGGGTAATCCCATTTTTCCATGAAAGGGAGTAGACCAGCAAAGTGGCGATGAATGCGCCGAGAATCGCGGCAACAGGCAGCCAGTGAATACTGATTTTATCCGAGAAAAAGAAGAAAAAGGAAACCGCTCCGAGTGTAGCCCCACCCGTAGAACCAATCGTATCCGGCGAGGTTAGCGGGTTACGCACGATCCCTTGCAGGATGGCTCCGGCAACGCCGAGGGATGCACCGATCAACACGGCGACAATGACCCTAGGCAGACGCAGGGATCTGACAATCATGTTGCTGGGGTCCGTGCCATAACCGAAAACGGCACGGACAACCTCAATTGGCTTGATATAAATGCTGCCGATTCCCGTACTTAGAATCATGACAACTATGACGGCCAGGAGCAGTACAAGGGAAACAAGGACAGATTTCTTACTGACCCTATAGGAGAAACTTTTGTTTCGAATCGTAACATGTCGATTGGAATCACTCATTTCAGCAGTCCCCCTTTGCGAGCGATGTAAATGAAGAAGGGAACTCCGAGAATAGCTGTCGTTACGCCAACATGAACTTCCTTCGGCATAATGATGAAGCGGGCGATGACGTCAGCGCCAACGAGCAGAATACCACCTAGAATCGCACTGTAGGGAATGACCCAGCGATAATCGATGCCAACGAGGAATCGAACGATATGCGGGATGATGATCCCGACAAAAACAATTGGACCTGCGACGGCGACGGAGCCTCCTGCCAATAGGACGATAACGACTGCAGTAATGAATTTCACGTAAATTGTACGTTGTCCGAGCCCTTTAGCTACATCATCTCCCATGGAGAGGATATTGATGTGCGGCGCAAGAAGAAACGCGCCGACCCATGCAATTAGGATATAAGGATAAACGGATTGGAGCATGGCCATGGTTCTGCCTTCCACTGATCCAACGAGCCAATAGAGGACTTGGTCAAACGCTTTACCATTTCCTAGCAAAATACCTTGGGTAAGTGAAGCAAAGAAGGCGGTCATTGCTGAGCCCGCTAGTGTAATTTTCATCGGCGTTAAGCCATCTCTTCCTAAGGAGCCAAGTCCATAGACGAGGGCTGAGCTTACAGCAGCGCCAAGAAAAGCGATCCATGTGAACTGTGTCAAACTAGACACATTAAAAAATCCAACAGACAGCACAATGGCAAAAGCTGCGCCTGAGTTAATGCCAAAAATACTTGGCGAGGCAAGCGGATTTCGTGTCATTGCTTGCATAAGTGCTCCTGCAACAGCTAGGCTTCCGCCTACGAGTGCAGCGATTAACGCTCTTGGTATTCGAACGGTTTGGATAATGATCGCTTCGTTCGAAGGCGTAGCGTAGTGGTCAAATGATTGCATGACCTGTGTCCAGGTATAGCTATGTAGGCCGAATCTGACGCTGCAAACCATCATCCCGGCAAGCACGATGAGTGCCGCTAGCAGTCCAATACCTTTGTACAAGGGATATAGACGTCCGTTGTTTGAATAATTCATAGATAAGTGCCTGCTTCCTTGATTAGATGCTTCGTTTATTTTAATGAGAAAGGCAGGGG
>NZ_JBFTQB010000444.1:0-8453 GCF_056398785.1 Paenibacillus sp. 01T422
GGACAGAAGCGCAGAAAATAACGTTTTTGCGTCCGTTAGCTCTGGGTAAGAAGCTAGGCGCTTACAGCTTGACAGAAAGCGGTTCAGGGTCTGACGCGGGAGCGATGAAAACAACGGCTGTCAKGGATGGAGACCATTATGTACTAAATGGTTCCAAGCTCTTCGTGACAAATGGCGGTGAAGCGGACGTCTATATCGTATTTGCCATGACGGACCAACTGAACAAGAAGCGCGGGTGCAGCGCATTCCTTGTGGAGAAAGGGTCCGAAGGTTTTATTTTTGGCCACAAGGAGAGAAAACTTGGCATTCGCTCTTCGCCAACGCTCGAGCTGCGATTTGAGAGTTGCCGCGTGCCTGCGGGAAACTTACTCGGAGTGGAGGGCGAGGGCTTCCGAATTGCCATGCGAAGTCTGGATGGCGGGCGAATCGGCATTGCCGCGCAAGCGCTTGGGATTGCTCAGGCGGCGATGGAGGCTTCGATTAGCTATGCGAAGCAGCGCAAGCAGTTCGGTAAGCCGATCGGAGCGCAGCAGGCTATTGCTTTTAAACTTGCTGATATGGCGACCAGGATTGAAGCAGCCAGACTGCTGACTTATCAAGCAGCATGGAAGGAAAGCAAAGGCTTGCCGTATGGGAAGGAGGCTGCCATAGCGAAGCTTTTTGCCAGTGATACGGCTGTAGCTGTCAGTATTGAAGCTGTTCAAATTTTCGGAGGTTATGGCTACACGAAAGATTATCCAGTAGAGCGCTATATGCGCGACGCCAAAGTCACACAAATCTATGAAGGGACGAATGAAATCCAGCGTATTGTGATTTCCCGCATGCTGCTTGCCGACTAGACGCGGTAGGAAGAGAGGAAGGGGAGCGATGAGATGAGTAATAGCTATCACCCTGGACTGGAAAATGTCATTGCAAGTGAGACGGGGATTTCCTATTTGGATGTTGAGAAGGAAGAAATTGTGGTTCGCGGGTATGATCTCATTGAACTTGCACACCAGGTTACCTATCTGGATGTTGCAAGGCTATTGCTTGAAGGATTACTGCCTGATGAAGATGAACGAGCGTCGTTTGAAGCGAAAATTAAAGATGAATACGGATTGCCACCGAACATTTGTTCTATCCTTCGTCTATTGCCAGAGCAAGCCAATCTTATGGATGTGTTGCGGACGGGTATTTCAGCTTTAGCTAGCTTCGATAACGAGCTTGAAGACCGTTCTAGGGAGGCAAATGCACGAAAAGCGATTAGATTGCTGGCAAAGGTACCACAAATTGTAGCAAATGGGTACCAAGCTAAGACCAAACAAATGTTCGTAGAACCACGTAGAGACCTATCGTATTCAGCTAATTTTTTGTACATGATTACGGGTCAGGTGCCTTCGAAGATGGAAGAGGATATTTTTGATCAATCTCTCATCGTCTACAGTGAGCATGAAATGCCGAATTCGACATTCGCGGCAAGGGTGATTGCTTCGACGCAGTCCGATCTATAYGGCGCGCTTACGGGAGCGGTCGCTTCTCTGAAAGGCACGCTGCACGGAGGCGCCAATGAAGCAGTTATGGAGATGCTGCTAGAAGCAGGCTCGGAAGGCAACCTTGAAACGCTTATGTTAAGCAAACTAGCTCGGAAGGAACGCATTATGGGATTCGGTCATCGGGTATATATGAAAAAAGCCGATCCGCGCGCACTGCTGATGAAGGATGCTTTAGCCGCACTTGCGTTAGAGAAAAATCAACCTGAGCTATATCAGTACACAGGACCTAGGAACTTACATCCTTGAGCGCTGGAAAGAAATTTGCCAGAAAGGACGACATGAGCATGAGCGGTTATGAGAATTCGGCCGATAAGGAGATGACGTTTGACCCCCTAATTGAAGAAATTGCCGATTATACGTTAAATGCGCACATTGAAAGTGAGGAAGCCTATCTCATTGCGCAGCATGTCTTGTTGGATTCCCTAGGAACCGGCTTGCTTGCGCTGCGTTTTCCGGAATGTGCGAAACATTTGGGCCCGATTGTGCCAGGAGCGAGTTTGCCTGGAGGCGCCCGAGTACCAGGTACCCGGTATGAATTGGACCCTGTTCATGCGGCATTCAATATCGGCTGTATGATCCGCTGGCTCGACTATAACGACACGTGGTTGGCTGCTGAATGGGGGCATCCATCCGATAATCTAGGCTGTATTCTGGCGCTTGCCGACTATATCAGCCGCAGCAGGGTAGCAGAGGGCAAAATGCCTCTCTATTTGAAGGACATTCTCACGATGTCCATTAAAGCACATGAGATTCAAGGCGTACTGGCCCTAGAGAATAGCTTAAATCGTGTAGGCTTAGACCATGTTCATCTTGTTAAAATAGCGTCAACGGCAGTGGCGACTGCCATGCTTGGTGGAACCAAAGCGGAGGTGTGCAGCGCGCTCTCGAATGCCTGGATTGATGGAGCCAGTTTAAGAACTTACAGGCATGCTCCCAATACAGGCTCGCGCAAGTCCTGGGCTGCCGGAGATGCGACTAGTCGTGCCGTCCGTCTGGCTTTCATGTCTGTCGGAGGTGAAATGGGGTATGCTACCGCGCTTTCAGCCAAAACATGGGGCTTCCAAGATGTGTTATTCCGAGGCAAAGAGCTAACGTTAGGCCGAGCGCTTGGTTCCTATGTGATGGAACATATTTTATTCAAAATCTCATTCCCTGCCGAATTTCATGCGCAGACAGCTGTGGAATGCGCGCTTGAGCTGCATCCTTTGGTAAATGAACGTATAGAGGCTATTAAGTCTATCACGCTTACAACCCATCAATCCGCCATCCGGATTATTGATAAAAAAGGACCTTTGTCTAATCCAGCGGATCGGGATCATTGTTTGCAGTACATGGTTGCTATCGGACTCCTGTATGGAACACTTACGGCTGAACACTATGAAGAAAACATTGCGAAAGACCCGCGTATTGATGCGCTCAGAGCGAAGATGATTGTCACCGAAGAGGAACCATACAGTAGAGATTATCTGGACCCGGACAAACGTTCGATCGCGAATGCGGTCCAAATTCATTTTCAGGATGGCACATCAACGGAGAAAGTTGTCTGTGAATATCCGATCGGTCATCGCAGGCGGCGTGCGGAAGGGCTGCCCAAAGTGATAGAGAAATTTGAGACTAACCTTCTGACCCGCTTCCCGAAGAAAAAAACGGCTGACATTTTGAACCTTACTCTCGATTATGAGCGTTTCATTCAGACGCCTTGTCAGGAGTTCATTTCGCTTTTTGTTATTTGACCACTGGTATGAAACGCGATTAATGAAACATGATCATGCAGGAGGTTCCTATGGCATGGCTCATTGAAGAAGAACCTGAACAAAAGCAGTTAGCCGCCCGTTTTCGTCAACTCGTTGAAGCCCGGCCAATTGTCAAAATTCCCGGCGCACACGATGGTATGGCAGCTCTTATTGCCAAGCAAGCTAAGTTTGAGGCCATATATCTGTCTGGTGCTGCGTATACAGCTAGCAGAGGGCTGCCGGATTTAGGCCTCATCTATTCAAACGAGGTGGCGGAGCGTGCCCGTGAGCTGGTTCGAGCGTCGGGACTTCCGCTGTTGGTCGATATCGACACAGGCTTCGGAGGTGTTCTGAATGTAGCACGAACAGCGAAGGAGATGGTGGAGGCCAAAGTCGCAGCCGTTCAACTGGAAGATCAAGATATGCCGAAGAAATGCGGGCATTTGAACGGGAAAAAGCTGATTTCCGCTGAGGAGATGATGCAAAAAATCCAAACGATCAAAGCTGTGTCCCCTACGTTATACCTGATTGCCCGCACAGATGCCAAAAGTGTGGAGGGCATGGACGCAGCGATCGAGAGGGCGAAGCAATATGTGGCTGCCGGCGCAGATGCCATTTTTCCAGAAGCGCTCGAGACAGAAGAGGAATTTCTCAGATTCAGTCAAGAATTAAACTGTCCGCTGCTGGCGAATATGACGGAATTTGGTAGAACACCGTATTTTACAGCGCAGCAGTTTGAAAGCTGGGGATATCGCATGGTTATTTATCCGGTGACTTCMCTGCGTGTAGCGGCCAAAGCGATGGCAATGGTGTTTGAGGAGATTCAGATGACCGGCACGCAGAAACAATCTCTAAGCCAAATGCAAACACGCAGCGAGTTGTATGAGACGATTCGTTATTTCGAGTATGAAGCGCTGGATGGAAAAATAGCCAAAACCGTTTTGCCCGAAAAGGGCTAGGCCTCACTGATACCTAATGTCGGTGGGGTTTTTGTGCACATCCGTCATCCGAGGAGAGGAGGTTCAGCGGTGTCATCAGGAGATCATAAAGTGCGATTCGTCACTGCTTCCGCTTTGTTCGACGGCCATGATGTGTCTATAACGATTATGCGGCGAATTCTGCAAGCTAGCGGAGCGGAAGTTATTCATCTTGGGCATAACCGGTCGGTTCAGGAGATTGTGCAGGCAGCCATTCAGGAGGATGTTCAAGGCATTGCCGTGTCCTCTTATCAAGGTGGGCATGTCGAATTTTTTACCTATATGATCGATTTACTGCGCGAAAAAGGGGCCTCCAGTATCAAAGTTTTCGGTGGAGGGGGCGGTGTCATCCTGCCTTCGGAGATCAAAAGGCTGCATGAATATGGCGTTTCACGCCTTTTTTCGCCAGACGATGGCAGGGAACTAGGGCTTCAAGGGATGATTTCTTACATGATGAAAGAATGCGATTTCTGTACAGTTGATGCTGACAAGGGAGGAGATAACGACACCAGGGAAGGAAAAAATCATAGATCTCTTGCGCAGCGCATTACATCGGCAGAACTCTCATGTGAAAACGCAGCGAACACCACGCGGGAAGATCAGGTCAATTTACAGACACAGGTGCCAGTGTGCCCTATTGTTGGGATCACAGGCACAGGAGGAGCGGGTAAAAGCTCCTTAACGGACGAAATCGTCCAGCGTTTCCTGCGGCAATATCCGGATAAGACAATCGCTATTCTGTCGGTGGACCCGACCAAACAGCGAAGCGGGGGAGCTTTGCTTGGGGATCGGATACGCATGAATGCGGTCCATTCCGAGCGCGTGTATATGCGCAGTATGGCTACACGCGGATCAGGTAATGAATTATCCGCTGCGCTTCGTCCAGCTATTGCTGTTCTGCAGGAAGCGGGCTTTAATCTAATCCTCGTCGAAACGAGCGGAATTGGCCAAGGGGACCACCAGATTACCAAACTCGCGGATGTTTCCCTCTATGTGATGACAAGCGAATTCGGAGCGCCATCGCAGTTAGAGAAGATCGATATGCTTGATTACGCAGATTTGATTGCGATTAATAAATTTGACCGGCGAGGGTCAGAGGACGCTCTTCGGGATGTGAAGAAGCAGGTGCAGCGAAATCACAACAGATTCTCTGAACCTTATGAAACGATGCCTGTCTATGGCACAATGGCTAGCCAATTTAACGATATAGGCGTGGATACATTATTTAAGGCGCTTATCCATACGTTGAACCGCAAGTGTTCACTGCAATGGCCGATTCATGGCTTCGCCTCAGCTGCTCATACGAAAACGCATGTAATTATACCTGTTGATCGTACGCGTTATTTAGGTGAAATCGCACAGCGTATACGGTCCTATCATGCTTTTGCCGAAAAGGAGGCGGAGCTGGCGAGTTCCTGCTATCGGCTAGATGGAGCAATAGAAGCCACAAGGCAAATGCAGGCTTCAGATGAAAGATTAGCTTCGCTCCAAGCGATCAAGATGAGCTTTGAGAACCAAATGCATAAAGATACACTCCGTATGCTGGCTGAGTGGCCCGAGCGTCAGAAACAATACAGCGGCAAGACGTTCATTACTCGTGTTCGCGATAAGGAAATCGTGACGGAACTCACCACGACAAGCTTGTCAGGAGTGGATATCCCGAAAATCAGCTTGCCTAAGTATCGAGATGCAGGCGATGTTATTCGATGGCTGTACCGAGAAAATGTGCCCGGTGAATTCCCATATACCGCAGGCGTGTTTCCTTTTAAGCGTACAGCAGAGGACCCCAAACGTCAGTTCGCAGGCGAAGGCACACCCGAACGAACGAATCTGAGATTCCATTATTTGTCCAAAAATGATCAAGCCAAACGTCTCAGCACAGCTTTTGACTCTGTCACGTTGTACGGGGAGGATCCTGCGGAGCGGCAAGATATTTATGGCAAAATTGGCGAAAGCGGCGTCAGTATTTGCACATTAGATGATATGAAAAAGCTGTATGCCGGCTTCGATTTGTGCGATCCAATGACGTCTGTTTCCATGACGATTAATGGGCCTGCGCCGATCATATTGGCGATGTATATGAATACGGCGATGGACGATCAGATCGAGCGTTTCGCACAGAATAGCGGAAGAGAACCAACTAGCGATGAGATAGTGGAAATTCGCAGGATAACGCTGAAATCCGTAAGAGGGACGGTGCAAGCGGATATTTTGAAGGAGGATCAGGGACAGAACACCTGTATTTTCTCTACCGAATTCGCGCTGCGGATGATGGGGGATATTCAGCAGTATTTTATCGATCAGGAAGTGCGGAATTATTATTCGGTTTCCATCTCGGGCTATCATATCGCGGAGGCAGGGGCGAACCCGATTTCTCGACATTCGCACGACTCTTCAGGCATTGATGGCGCTGCTGGACAACTGTAATTCGCTGCATACGAATTCTTATGATGAGGCTGTAACGACGCCCACGGAGGAGTCGGTCCGCCGTGCGATGGCGATTCAGTTAATCATTACGAAAGAGCTTGGTTTTATCAAAAACGAGAACATGCTTCAGGGCTCATTCATCATTGAGGAATTAACGGATCTGGTCGAGGAGGCCGTCCTGCAAGAGCTAGAGCGCATTAGTGATCGTGGCGGTGTGCTTGGCGCAATGGAGTCGCAGTATCAAAGGGGTAAAATTCAGAATGAATCTATGGTCTATGAAATGAAAAAACATGAAGGGGACTTGCCGATCATAGGCGTCAATACATTCCTGAATCCTAATCCACCTACAGGAGACATGGATATTCCGCTTGCCAGGGCATCAACGGCAGAGAAAGATCAACAAATTACCCATCTTCGGGAATTTCTTGGTCGAAATCAACAGACAGCTCCACAGGCTTTGCAGAAGCTTCAAAATGTGGCGCTCTCAGGCGGATATATTTTTGCAGAATTGATGGATACTGTCAAGGTTGCGAGTCTTGGGCAAATTACACGGGCGCTTTATCAGGTCGGCGGGCAATATCGCAGAAACATGTAGAGAGCAGAAGAGGAGGAATGGCGATGTCTTCTCAGCACATTCTCAAACATCAACAGCTGGGTTTAACGGACGATGACGTGCTGAAGATGTATTCTTACATGCTGAAAGCGAGAAAGTTTGATGAACGTGCCACACTGCTGCAAAGATCTGGTAAAACGGTATTTCACATTTCCAGTATCGGCCAAGAAGCGGCACAGGTGGCGGCGGCGTTCGCTTTGGATAAACAGCAGGACTATTTTCTTCCCTACTACAGAGATTATGCATTTGTGCTAACGATAGGCATGACGGTCCAGGAGCTGCTGCTGGCTGCGCTGTTTAAAGCGGAGGATATTAACGGTGGCAGGCAAATGCCAGGACATTTCGGTAATAAAAAGCTCCATATCGTATCTGGCTCAAGCCCAGTAGCTACGCAAGTTCTTCATGCGGTTGGTATTGCGCTCACAGCCTTGATGAGGAAGGAAGAGCATATTGCTTTCGTGACTTTTGGAGAAGGCTCAAGTAATCAGGGAGATGTGCATGAAGCTTTCAACTTTGCTGGTGTATTCAAGCTGCCTGTGATTTTCCTATGCGAAAACAATCAATATGCGATTTCAATTCCTGCACATCGGCAGGTGGCTGGTCGTGTCGTGGATCGTGCGGCAGGGTACGGTTTTCCAGGCCAACGTGTTGATGGTAATGATGCCCTCGACGTATATCGTGCAGTGAAAGAAGCAAGAGAGCGTGCTGTTCGTGGCTATGGTCCTACATTAATTGAAGCGATGATGTATAGAATTCCGCCTCATTCCACAGCCGACGACGATATGCTCTATAGGACGAAAGAAGAAGTTGAATATCACAAGGAACAGGATGGCGTCCAGCGATTTCGGCGTTATTTGTTAGAGAGTGACGTGCTTAGCGAGGAGCTCGATCGCGCATTGCAAGATAATATAGCCAAAGAAGTGAATGAAGCCACAAAATACGCTGAAAAATCGCCATATCCGGCACCGGAGGACGTGCTGCGGCATGTGTATGCGGAAGATGGGGGTGATGTTTGAGATGCCAATCATAACCTACCTGGAGGCTATTCGTTCAGCGATGGCAGAGGAAATGGAGCGGGATGACTGCGTTTTTGTACTCGGCGAAGATATCGGTAAAGGGGGTGTGCTGAACGCAACGAAAGGCATGCGCGATAAGTTCGGCGAACTGAGGG
>NZ_JBFTQB010000445.1:0-8131 GCF_056398785.1 Paenibacillus sp. 01T422
CTACTGCACTTTGTAGGATATGCTACTGCACTTTGTAGGATATGGATGAATTCCGTAAAACAAGCTCCGGCAGCAAAACAACCCGCTGCTTAAGTACTTTCTCTCCTTTAATCTCCTGTACAAGAAGATCAACTGCCCTGCGCCCAATTTCTTGAATGGGCTGGGCGATGGTTGTGAGCGGCGGATCAATTAAGGTTGCCAGAATCGTATTGTCGAAGCCTATCACCGATAACTCGCCAGGCAGCTGCATTCCCGCCACTCTGGCCGCTCGAATAGCGCCGATGGCCAGCAAATCGTTGCAAGCGAACACTGCCGAAGGCCTGTCTTCCAGTTGAAGCAGCTGCGACATTGCCTGTTGGCCGGTCTCTACTGAAAAACCTCCGGTCGCGATCAGCCGCTCCTCGACATGCAAGCCTGCTTGGCTCAAAGCTTGCTTACAGCCTCGAATACGTTCCCGATTACTCATATTATCCATATCCTCTACGAGGATGGCAATTCGCTTATGACCTAACTCTGCGAGATGATTGCCCGCCTGGAAGCCTCCAAGGTAGTCGTCAACCATCACCGTATCCACGGCAAGTGTTGGCATTTCGCCTGTAATTAAAGCAATCGGGATGTTTTGTTGGATCAGTTTCTTCAAAAACTGATCATTCTGAATCCGGGTCGCGGAGATGATCCCGTCTACTCGTTTCTGTGAGAGCAGCGATAAATATTTCACTTCTTTGTCTGGATCGTTATCGGTGTTGCATATAAACACGCTAAACCCATGCTCATGCCCCCGATCCTCCACAGACCGGGCAATTTCGGCGAAGAAAGGATTCGCCAAATCGGGGAGCGTGAGTCCGATTGTGTAAGTGCTTTTACCCGTTAACGCTGCCGCTACCATACTTGGCTGGTATTTCAGCTGCTCCATAACGGTATGTACATGCTTCCGCGTCTTATCGCTAATTCGGCCCGTGGCGTTAATAACTTTGGATACGGTAGCGATGGACACCCCGGCGGCTTGGGCAACATCGTAGATGGTCGGTTTCATTCCTTGCCCCTCTCAATCAACATTCCTATCACTGACAATCCATATTGGCTTTATCATACGATAAGAACCGCCGCGCTGTAAACGTGCGAATAGCAATTATTTGATAATTCTAAAAGTATGAACTTCGAAAGGTTTCGTAACTAGTCGAAGACGATTGTTAATCAATTGCTTATTTTCCTGATCGCGTTCTAGAAGGTTTGTCATACGAACTTCTTTGACCTGCTCCGGGAATACAATGTCAACTTCTCTTGGAACACCTGTGCACTCGCGAATACGCAGGATGCAGCCATCCCCATTTTCTGCTACTTTCCAGCAGCTGACAGCCATTCCGTCCAGCCCCGCTGGAAGTATTTCTTGGGTGGTTACGTGCTCACCCGCAAGTGCTGATGTCGTAACGGTTTGCGTCATTGTTTCCTGTGCGACTTTCCAAACTTCGCCCTCTCGCCAATCACCGGCATGCGGTACCAATCGATAGCGATAACTCAAGTCACCGCCGCTCCATTGCGGGAAATTCGTCCCCCACCAATTGTTGAACAAATTGAAATGCAGCTCTGGCTTCTCCGGCTTGTAATCATGTTCGAAATCCCACATGCCATTACTCCCGATAAAAAAGAGCGGAGAGTCTAGCGGAATGATCGCCATACCAGCGAATCCATTGGAAATATCCACAAAATTCTCACAGCAGTGAAGCAGCGTGCTTGAGGAACGAATTGTATCCGTGAGCGGATTCACGACTGAGCCCAGCTTATTGATACTAAACTGCGGGCGCTCCAGTTTCAGAGGGAAGACAATATGTCCTGATTCTGCCAGCGGAGTCTCCTGTTTGGCATGCAGCTTGTAAGCAATATCTAGATGTGGAGAATCTTCGGTTAGAGAGAATGTCCATTCGATAGAACTCGCATTGCCATACTCAGCTGTGGTTTCAGCGTCTGTGGCTGCTGTGCAAGTAAGGCCAACAGAGCCGCCATTTTCCCATATTTGTATATCTGCAGCACGCGTAGTGAACGTTAGCCTTTTCTGCTGCTCTGGATAATCCGTTTTACCAAAGTCATGTACACCCCAATCGTAGAACCGATACGCATATTTCTTCAAATAGCGCGTGATCTCTTGACTGGAGTAAACATCGTACTTATATTGACCAAAGCCGGATTCCGCGCGATCATCAATCCATTCCTTACGGAGCTTTTTATCCCAGAAGCTTTGAATCAAGCCTGTTTGTCGATCTACTTTTACGATGATATAAGGATTTTCGATAACCGCCTGCGTCTCCGTTAAATAAGCTCGGGCTTGCCCATTATGTTCAGCAATAAGTGTATGATCGTCTTTCTTCGCATAATACAACGTCTTATAACCAAGTGCAGGCAAACCAGAGATCTGAGCTTCTGCTCCACCGTCGAATAGCTGCAAAGCAATCACTTTGCCCGTTTCTGAATCGATCAGCACTTCATCGTCAGCAGGCAGATCACTCTCTTGAATCCAAGTTTTGGCGGCGCGGCTCCAACCCAAATTAGAATGGACTCGCAGCACTTTAGCTTCCTGATTGCCTACCAACTGTTGGCTTGTCAATTCAGCTTTTGCCAATTGCAGGGAGCTTTCCGCTTTATTCAAGTAATCAACCTGTTCAGCCCAAGATTGTTCCATCCGTTGATAGCGTTCACTCTGCTTTAACTGAAGGAATGACTTCTTATCGTAAGCGACTCTGGGAAAAAGGAAGGTCTTGCAATCCATCCCCCATGTATGCTCGCCAAAGAGCAGCGTGTGCTCGTAGCTTTCGTCGATTAAGGCTTTCATCGCTTGCTCGCGCTCTTGCTTTTCACCTGTAAAGTGATTCACAGCTACCGCGCTTTCCACGGCTGTGACCTGGCTTCTAAGCGCTCTGACCCTCGCCACCTCACGCGGCGCAGTCCCAACCCCATGAATCCATGAATCTGCCATATCGCCACGAATAACCGGCAATTCCGGATTTCGCGCGAGGAAATCAGCTGCGAAGTCGCCTAAGCTGCCGATATGCAGTTCTGCCGTTGAACCGCTTTCACGAATGGAGGCTTTCATTTCTTCGATAATACTTGCGTCATGCGGCCCATGATTATCGCTGGTCTGAATCATCGCCAGCCACACGGGATGCGTCCACTCTTCCGGCGGCAAAATACCTGTCCCGTAGGACCCTTTGGAATAAAACGTCAACAAACGCTCACCGTCCGGACCTTCCCAGTAAAAGACCGGCGGAACGTCAGGCGGTGTTGTGGCTGGATTGCAGCCGAGATGCAAAAACTCCACGCCTGCTTTCTTAAGCAGAGATGGCACGATCCAAGTGTGACCAGGTACATCTGTCATTTTGGCGTCCTTGGGATCGTATCCGTATAGGTTCGTAAGTCCTTCTGATACATACATCCCCCGAATCCATTCCTCCAGGCCGCAAAATTCCGTATGTGTCGTATAAGGAAGCTTATGCCAGATCAGTTGTCGATTCTCCAGATAGGCAAGCGCCTTCTGCTTCTCTTCCTCATCACTGCCTTTCAAGGATTGGAGCAGTGGCCAAGCCGACATGGTCCATACGTATTTTTCATGCTCATCATTCGTATGTGTTTGATCACAAGTTTCAATGACATCCTTCAGCATCTCGGTGCGATAACGCCCCACTACGTCTGACACTAATCCTGTAAAACCAATATCAAAATGCGTTTTAAAGACGACATAAATCTTCTCAAGTGTCATGCCTCTATCTCCTTCTGACTGCAATCTAGTTGTTCTACTTAGAGGTTAATCTGAGCAATGACCGGATAATGATCGGACGGGTACCCGCCGCTAATTTCTCTTCGATCTACAAGAGCTTGAACCACTTCCACATCCGGCGATACAAAAATATAATCGATAGGCTCCCCCGCTTCGCCGCCTTGAAAGTCATGTGCTGTCCATCCAATCGGACCAGGAAGCTTGCTGTAAGCATCTTTTAGCCAGGATTGCTCGCCTTCCAGATCCATTTCTCCGCGAAGAAAACGAATTGGCAAATCATCAGGACGACTATTGAAATCTCCCATTAAGATCACGGGAAGAGCATATTCCTTGTGATGAGCGGCAATGTAATCCCAGATTACTCTGGTGCCGAGATCCCTGGCTTGTTGGCTTTGATGATCAAGATGTGTGTTGTAGACAATGAAGCGCTCCCCAGATTCCTTATGTTCGAAAATAGCCCACGTACAGACGCGAGGAAAGCCGCTGTTCCACGAGATGGAAGCGGTCACTTCAGGCGTTTCTGACAGCCAAAACTGCCCATGTTGCTGAAGATMCAACTCCTCTTGCTTGTAGAAAATAGCACAATGTTCATTCTCATTGGCRCCAAAACGACCTTCGCCTATCCAAGCGTATTCGGCTAATTTCGGTTGCAAATCATTCAGCATGTCATAATAACCTTCTTGCGTTCCAATAACGAGCGGCGCATGCGCATGAATCATTTCCGCAACTCGGTCTATACGATTCGGCCAAGCGTTCCTTCCATCCCCCGGATTGTTGTATCTCAAGTTAAAAGTCATTACTGTATATGCCATCTGAGCTCACCTCTGAAAATATATTGGATTCGTTAACATTGCCATTAATGTCATATCGAACTCCTCAAAATGACGCCACACTTCAACACGATAAAAAGCCCTGTCCTTTTGCTCAACTACGAGTTCCCATGATCCTGTCGATGAACAAACTTCCGATAACTCTACGCCGCGTTCACTAATAAGTTTAATTTGATCACCTTCGCGGATGTGTTCAATCGAGACTAGCACGTTGTCAGACACGCCGTTTGATACCGTATCTCCCGTCATATAGGCACCACAAGTTAATTGTRCAAAAGGGCCTTCCGGTGAATAACTAATCGCCACATGCCCCTTATCTATCCCTTGAAGAATGCCATTCACTGTCTTCGTTTCAGCATAAACCCATGTACACGGCATCGCATGTTTGACATAACGTTCAGGACGGTGCACATCACTGCCGCCAGTTGCGACAAGCTTTCTGCCTGATGCTAGCTGCTCCTGCCACCAAGCCAACGCACGCTCATTGCGAGCTGTCCAAGGGATCAATAGGCTCCAGAACTCCCAGAAAATTGCTATGTCCAAAATTGGTCGTAAACTCCATACCTGGAATCATGACGACAGGGGTATTCCGGGGATACGTATAATTTTGGCTAACGGCATTATGATCCGTCATTGCAATGAAATCACAGCCTAGCTGCTCCATGATCGCTGCATTTTCCTCTAGTGTATAGGAGCCGTCGCTGTTAATACTATGTGTGTGAAGATCCCCTTTGAGCCAGCGTGCTGTATGAAAATAGAACGTGATGGTGATCGTAACTTCACAGCCTTCTGGCGGAACTTTATAGGCATTATGAAGAACGGCCCAATCGCCAGCTTGCAGGTCGCCAGCCAAATAGCCGGGAGTCGCCTTCTCGAGTCCGATCACGAATTCAGAGCGCGCACCTCCGCTCCAGCCACGCACTTTATGGCTGTCTCTGATGCCAAGATCAATGACAGGCTTTGCATCACCGTGGGATTGAACGGCAAATTGCACATGAACCTCTTCCACCTGTTCAGGCATTTCGAAAGGAACTTCCACATACGTACTTTGCTCAAAGTGATGAATCTCTCTGCGGTAAGTCGTGACTTGTTGTCTTCGATTCGTCTGCGGCATGATGAAATCCACGCTCCTTTATTATAAAATTACTCCTTGTTCGCACCAACCAAGATGCCTTTGACGAAATATTTCTGCACATATGGATAAATAATGACGAGCGGGAGAAGCGCGATCACAATCCCTGCCATCCTTACATTCGTAGTAACGATAAAATTGCTGGATGTGGAATCGGTATCTACGATTAAGGACTTCAAGGCAATTTGCAGTGTGTATTTCGCATGATCGCTAATAAATAAAAGCGCTGGCGTAAATTGGTTCCAACGGCTAACGAATTCGAAAAGCGTCACCGTAGCAAGCCCAGCAGCAGCTAATGGGATGTACATGGTAAAGAAAATACGGAATGCTCCTGCTCCGTCCATCGTGGCAGACTCCGACATTTCCACAGGCACAGATAGAAAGAAATTACGCATAAGTAAAATACTGAAGCCAGAAACTAACCCCGACATAATTAATGCCGTTAAAGAATTTAACAAGCCAAGCTCTTTGTTCACCACATAAACGGGGATCATAATCGCTTCGCCTGGAATCGTCATCGTAAGAAGAATGGCAGAAACCATTAATTTTTTCCCGGGCAACCCTTTTTGGATCAATACATAACCAGCCATCGAGYACAGCAACACATGACAAACTGTCCCAATAAGCGTGACGATCACATTATTCAAGAACGGCGTATACAATTGCATGCGATTCCAAACCGTCGTGAAACCCTGAACACTGAACTCTTTCGGATATAAAATAATACCTGGCTGCATGGAAGCAAAATTGGATGAGAAGGCCAGCGCGAATGTATTCAATAACGGAATAAGCATGGTAGCCAGTAGAATGAATAAAAATAATAGATTAACCCCATCGAATAACCGGCTTCCCCAGCTCGTAGGCAGTTTGTTTGTTTTCATGGAGATCCCTTCACCCCTCGTCATAGCGAATGATCGCTCTGGTCACAAACGTAATGAGCAATGTCGCGAAAATCACTAAAAATCCTGCTGATGTTGCTAAACCAACCTTGAATTCCAGAATCCCTTTTTGATACGTGTACATCATGATAACATCGACTTTCTTGGCAATGGCACCGTTGCGCATCACGATAATTTGATCGAAAATACGCAGAATGCTGAGCACATTCAGCATAATGACAACTTTCATCGTTGACACAAGCGATGGCAATGTCACATAACGAACCAGTTGCCAGCGGTTCGCCCCATCGATCCGTGCAGCCTCATATAATGCCGGATTGATTGCTACAATCGTTGCTAGATAGAGAATACAGATAAAGCCCATCTCTTTCCACACCGAAGTAAGCACCATAACCCAGCGGGCTGAATCCGCACTGGACATGAAAGCAATCGGTCTTTCCGCGCCCACCAGCTTGAGAATCGCATTCACAATACCTGTGTCTGGAGAAAGCATAAGAATCCACATGCCGCCTACGACAACCCATGAAAACAAATGGGGGATGTAAACGATCATCTGAACCACTTTTTTAAACCATGCCTGAAGGATCTCATTGAGTGATAGCGCAAGTAAAATTGGCATAATAAAGCCGATCACTAACATGCCTCCGCCTAGCAGCAGCGTATTTTGCAGCATTTCCCAGAAAGTATGATCCTTAAGCACCGTAATATAGTTATCAAATCCGATAAACGGCCGGTTTCCAATCAACCGGAACTCTTGGAACGAAATGATAAAGCCGCGAACCAGCGGATAATAAGAGAACACAAGAAAATAAGCCATGATAGGAAGCATCATCAAGTACAGGGCTTTGAATCTCCATATAACTTTCAAACAAAGTCACCACCTTGCTGTTAATTGTAAGGGGAGTACGTAGCGCATACTCCCCTGTCCATATAAACTAGTCGATCAATTTCGCTGCTTTTAATTGTTCACGCATTTTCTTCACTGCATCGGCTGCCGGCATTTCGCCAAGAATCGCTTTGAAGGAGTATTCATTAATAATTTTCTCAGCATCTGCCCATTTCGGTGGCGTCAGCTCCAGTGTTGCATTTTTCACTACAAGATCCTGCGCTTCTTGCACGCCTGGAAGTAATCCGAATGGATTCGGGAACTTTTTGTTATACCAGAAAGGTACGCCGTGATCCATGGCATGATCTTTCCCTACTTGCGTAAGCTCGTATTTGCCACCGTTTTCTGTGTAATCCGTATCTTTGATCCCCATGCTGCCCAAAACAATACCTTCTTTGGAATGCCACCACTCAATGAATTCAAAGGCTGTTTTTGGATTTGGCGCATTAACTGGAATAACCCAAACATCCGGATCTCCACGACGCAGCATGTATTTACCGTCAGCACCAGCTACCCCAGGAAGGCCTTTAGCTTCAAAAGCTGTATTGGCATCAGCAATTTTTCTTGTATTGTTCAGCATGCCAACCCAAGCATCCCAGTAAGTAATCATACCTACAC
>NZ_JBFTQB010000446.1:0-5067 GCF_056398785.1 Paenibacillus sp. 01T422
ATCGCTGTCCAGCTCTTTGATAATCCCGATCTTCTCTTTGTCCAAGTACCCAAAATTCGTAAGCGCAATAGTTCCATACATCAAAGGAACGGCAGTTGCGATGCTTTCATCCACTCCGAAAAGCCCTTCATCTTGCCCGACAATATGATTATATTGTGGATTGAATTCGCCGGCTTCGACGGCGGTGTCTATTTTGATCGCCAGCTGCAGCGCATGGAAGGTCTGCTGTTTGCGCAGCACAGCAATAATGTGTTCTTCGCATAGACTGCGTTCCATGTCTGGATTGTAGGGACGTTGAAGGGTATCCAGTATTTCCACCATATCTTCAAGCTGGACACCTCTCTCAGCCAGCAGCGCGAGATTGCGTTCCGAATAATCGACTTTTACATTTTCCGAAATGATCACACTGGCAGTTGAAGCTACAATCGCGCAAATTCCTTTTGAAATAAAAGATTTAGGACGTTTTGTCGGAAAGAAAAAGCGGAATTTACAGTCCACAAAACCAAATAGTGAAGCTGCGCCACTGCCGTACAAGCCACAGATGGACATGGCAATGGTGCGATGCACGTTGTAGGCAGGATCTTTCATGCTGGCTAGCAGCTCGGAGTCATGTTTAACCTTTTTTTGCAGCTCCATGAGTGTAGTCATCACGTTATAAGTCTCTGTTTTGCTCAAAACACCTAATAAAGTCGTGGTGATCATCTCATAAGGGATTTTTTTGATGCCTTTGATTTCCACGAGCAGGCGGGCAACAGCCTCTTCTATGACGGCTTGCGGATAGTGACTGAAAACTTCATCCCGGAATTCGTTGAAAATGAGCGTTTTATCTTTGAGGAATGTTCTCATCTGTGCGCCTCCAGTTAGATCATTATCTGTCTATTTTTACAAGTATAGCATATCAAGGTAGGATGCCGAAAAGGCAGGTATTCATTAGAAAAAGGGTGGAGGCTTCTCTGAAATTACTTTTTTGAGCATGTGGACAAAAAGTAGTTATAAATCGGACAAAGCCCCGTATACATAATAATACGAAAATGCAATGTACAGGCCATGCCCAAAAGTAAATATGCGGCAGACGCTTCAGAAGAGGCTTCTGCGAAAACTCGAAGGAGGAAATAAGCAAATGAAACATCAACATTGGATTCGTTCAGCCGCTATCGCGGGGGTGATTGCCTTGCTGACCACAGGATGTTCGGTCCTGGGCACTGGGAAGAAAGCTGACATTGATGCACCTCCGACCACGGGTGCGGAAGCTGACGTTAAGACGACATCAGCTGCGGTCACGATCGATATGATCGACGATAATTCATCCCAAATGACGGTGTATGTGAAGGATGCCAAAGGCTTCGTCGCTCCGCTCAGTCTGGGATTGCCGAAATCGGTGTCGGTTGCGAAGACGACGCTTGAGTACATGGTGGATGGCGGTCCGGTTTCAAGCTTGCTCCCATCTGGGTTTCAGGCTTTGCTACCGAAAGGAACGAAAGTCATTAGCTTAAATGTCACATCAGACAAACGCGCCATCGTAGATTTCTCAAAAGAGTTCCTAACGTATGATCAGCAAAATGAAAGAAAAATATTAGAAGCTATCACTTGGAATTTGACGAGTTTCCCAACGGTAGAGAAAGTGCAGCTACGTGTTGATGGTAAGGATCTCAAAGAAATGCCAAAGGGCAAAACACCGCTTGATAGTCCGTTGGCGCGTTCCATGGGGATCAACCTCGAGAAAGCAGAGGATGCGGAATTCGGGCAGTCCACGCCGGTTACGCTCTACTTCCTTAATCAAAACGATCAAGACTACAAATATTATGTACCTGTGACAAGACTGGTCAAAAGAACGGATAATATAGCTAAAGCCGTTGTCGATCAGCTGATAAAAGGGCCTGATCAGAAGAAAGGGCTAGCAAGCGTTCTGAACGCCGCAACGGAAGTGAAGAGCATTAACCCGGCTGATRCCTTGATTACGGTTGACTTCTCGAATAAGCTGCTTGGCGCTGATCAGAAAGCGCCTGAAGATGCTCTGAAGTCGGTTATTCTTTCGTTGACGGAGAATACAGGCTTTAAGCAAGTTCAGATCAAAGTGGATGGCGCTGTGAAATTTACCTCTTCGGATAGCACTCAGAACTATACGAAGCCAGTAGCGAGGCCTGCTCATATTAATCCGACCAAGTTATAATCAGCTTGCGTTGCTCCATATACCTCTATGCAAAAGAAATTTTGCATAGAGGTTTTCTCATCCTTTTGATCAGCCGAGCATCATTGTTCTTGATGAGGGTGCTTTTCTTCGGCTACTTTGTTACAATGGGGCGAGAGTATTTAGCTTCCCTTGGAAGCGACAGGAGGAGAACACGATTTATGCGAATTGGCGGAAGAACGAATGAAGAATTGCGTCCAATGAAAATAACCCCCCATTATATAAAACATGCTGAAGGCTCGGTGCTAATTGAGGTCGGGGATACGAAAGTAATTTGCACGGCAACGGTTGAAGAGCGAGTGCCGCCTTTTATGAAAGGACAAGGCAAAGGCTGGGTAACCGCGGAATATTCCATGCTGCCTCGCGCCACTCAAGTTAGAAATCAACGGGAAGCTGCCAAAGGCAAGCTTGGCGGGCGGACGATGGAGATTCAGCGTTTGATCGGACGGGCGCTTCGTTCCGTAGTTAACTTAGAAGCTTTGGGCGAGAGATCCATTACATTGGACTGCGATGTTATTCAAGCAGATGGAGGTACTCGTACCACTTCGATTACCGGAGCATTCGTAGCCATGGCTTTTGCTATCAACAAACTGGCGACAGATAAAAATTTGGCGAAGTTTCCGATTAACGACTTCTTGGCTTCTGTTTCTGTTGGCGTCATCGGTCAAACACCTCGTCTGGATCTGAATTATGAAGAGGATTCACAGGCTAAGGTGGATATGAACGTAGTGATGACAGGGCAAGGACAATTTGTAGAAATCCAAGGAACGGGTGAAGATTCTCCTTTTTCACGCAAGGAATTGGATGAACTTCTTGCTCTTGCAGAAACTGGGATTCATACGATGATTGAAGAGCAGTCCAAAGTACTTGGCCCTATAGCGGATCGTATTCGGGGTGTACAACATGCGGCTACGAAGTAATATCGTTGTGATTGCAACCCGCAATGAAGGGAAAGTCAAGGAGTTTGAGAGTCTTTTTGGCTCCAAAGGGTACAAAGTCCGCAGCTTGGCTGATTATACGGACCTTCCGGAAATCGTCGAAAGCGGCAAGACGTTTGCGGAGAATGCGCGGATCAAAGCGCAAATTATTTCCGCGCATCTTCATGTTCCTGTGCTTGCAGATGACTCAGGCTTGTGTGTGAAAGCGCTAGGTGGTGATCCTGGCGTTTATTCGGCCAGATATGCCGGAGACAACGCAACAGATGCAGCCAACAATAACAAACTGCTTCAAGCTTTGAGCGAGTCTGCGCCGGCGGATGGTTTGCCTATGGAAGCTGGACATCCGAAGTTTTTGAGTGAGGCTGCCTTTGTTTGTGCACTTGCGCTTATCGACCCAGTGGCGAATGAAATCATTGAAGCCGAGGGATCTTGTCCGGGTTACATTATAGGGGAACAACGCGGCGAAAGTGGCTTCGGCTACGATCCGCTGTTTTACGTTCCTTCTCTGGGAAGAACAATGGCGGAGCTGACGGTGGAAGAGAAGAATGGCATCAGTCATCGGGCCAAAGCTTTACGTTTGTTCCTGGATAGGCTTCCTGATCTTAACGAATCCTAAAGAAAAGACCTGCTTCCACATCAGTGGACAGCAGGTCTTTTTATATTAACGGATTGATATTTTATAGTTTCGCAACCACATATCCACTTGTGCCAAATACGCGAACATCTGAGGTCCCGTCATCAACTGGCCGAACCACGGTAGATCGAAATCGTTCGTGTCGGAGCTGGCGAGTGCACGTATTTTTTTCACATCAATGAAGGGCAGCAGGGGTGAGCTGGGGTCATCCAAAATTTCCAACACCCATTTACGAACAGCTGTTAAGTAATTAGGATTGTGTGTTTTTGGATACGGGCTTTTCTTGCGGGTTAAGACATCATCAGGTAAAACGCCTTTTAGCGCTTTTCGTAAAATGCCTTTTTCCCGATCTCCCGATGTTTTAATTTCCCATGGAATATTCCAGACATACTCAACGAGACGGTGATCGCAGAAAGGAACACGGACCTCAAGTCCGACAGCCATGCTCATGCGATCCTTGCGATCGAGCAGAGTTGGCATGAACCGGGTGATATTGAGGTAGGACATTTCCCGCATCCGGTTTTGCTGCTGTGTTTCTCCTGCCAGCCGCGGTACTTCACTTAAGGCCTGCTGATACCGATTGCTGACGTATTCAACTGGCTTAATCCAATCGATCAAGTCAGGTGCCAGCAGATCGACCCGGTTAGGCAATTTAAGCGACCAAGGGAACGTATTGGCAGAGAGGGCTTCCTCGTTGTGGAACCAAGGATACCCGCCAAAGATCTCATCTGCAGCTTCCCCCGAGATGGCGACCGTGGCTTCCTTTTTGATTTCACGGCAAAACAAATAAAGGGATCCGTCAACATCGGCCATCCCCGGCGAATCCCGGGCAAAAACGGCTGTTTTCAGGGATTCCACTAGTTCAGGCGTGTCGAATTCAATATAATGGTGCTCGGTACCAAGATGCTCAGTCATCCGCTTAATCCAAGGAGCATCGGAGTTAGGCTGGAATAGGTTGGCTTTGAAGTGCTTATCATTATCTTTGTAATCTACTGAGAAAGTGTGCAGAGCGCCTTTTCCGCTTTCCTTGTAATGCTCCGCGGCAAGTGAAGTTAATGCGCTGGAGTCAAGCCCTCCAGATAACAGAGTACAGATGGGTACATCGGAGACAAGCTGCCGCTGGGCCGTGTCACTCAGCAGCTGCTGGACCTGAAGCGCCGTAGCCGCAACATCATCCGGATGAGGGTGGCTTTCCAGCTTCCAGTAGGTTCTGATGGATAAGCCATTGCGGTCAAAAACAGCGCATTGTCCAGGCTTCAGCTCTGACATATTGCGGTAGATGCCATGTCCAGGCGTGCGCGCAGGAC